>JANMGZ010000704.1:0-5255 GCA_031374905.1 Dolichospermum sp. OTE_70_metabat_362_sub | reverse complement strand
GATAAATACGACTATCACTTCAGCCCTGGTGATGTCGTACCGGGTACAGTTTTCAGTATAGAGCCGCGCGGCGCTCTGATTGACATAGGTGCGAAAACCGCAGCATATATACCCATACAAGAAATGTCTATTAACCGGGTCGATGCCCCGGAAGAAGTCTTACAATCAAACGAAACACGGGAATTTTTCATCCTTACCGATGAAAATGAAGATGGTCAGCTCACCCTTTCAATTCGTCGGATTGAGTATATGCGGGCTTGGGAGCGAGTACGACAGTTGCAAGCAGAAGATGCTACTGTTCGTTCTGGCGTTTTCGCAACCAACCGTGGTGGTGCATTAGTGCGAATTGAAGGATTACGCGGCTTTATCCCCGGTTCTCATATTAGCACTCGCAAACCCAAGGAAGATTTGGTAGGCGAAGAACTGCCCTTGAAATTCTTAGAAGTAGATGAAGAGCGTAACCGCTTAGTTCTCTCCCATCGTCGAGCGCTAGTTGAGCGCAAGATGAACCGTTTGGAAGTTGGCGAAGTGGTCATTGGTACTGTTCGCGGTATCAAACCCTACGGTGCTTTCATTGATATTGGTGGTGTAAGCGGACTACTACATATTTCTGAGATTTCCCACGAGCATATTGATACACCCCATAGTGTATTCAATGTTAATGATGAAGTCAAAGTCATGATTATTGACTTGGATGCAGAAAGGGGACGGATTTCGCTGTCTACCAAACAGTTAGAACCCGAACCCGGTGACATGATCAAGAACCGTGATTTGGTTTACGATAAGGCCGAAGAAATGGCAGCTAAGTATCGGGAACAATTGCTTGCCAAACAGCAAGGTATTACTATACCGGCAGAAGTAGCACCTGTGGAAGCAGCACCTGTAGAAGTTACAGATGTAGAAGCCGTAGCTGAAGAAGTTGCACCTGTGGAAGTTGTAGTTGAGGAAGAAATTCCCCCAGCAACAGAGATTGAAGAAGAGATACCCGCAGCGATTGAATAATAGATTGATAATTGTCAGTAATTACAACTCAGATTGTTAAAGTATACGATGAAGAGGGAAAGCCCTCTTTTTTTTATTTACAATCCAAAATCCGCAAT
Source organism: Dolichospermum sp. OTE_70_metabat_362_sub (assembly GCA_031374905.1). GTDB lineage: Bacteria > Cyanobacteriota > Cyanobacteriia > Cyanobacteriales > Nostocaceae > Dolichospermum. Next base: position 4,155 of record JANMGZ010000704.1, on the reverse strand, counting down.
TAATATGAAGGGGGTGAGCTATTTTGGCAACTATTAAATGTAAAAATATTGCGTTTTCTCATATTGAAGCAATTTTATTTGATAAAAACGGGACTTTAGAAGATTCTGAATCATATTTAAGAACACTAGGCCAAAAAGCGGCACGAATGATAGATGCACAAATTCCCGGTATTGGCGAACCTTTGTTAATGGCTTTTGGTATTAATGGTGATTTCTTAGATCCAGCGGGTTTAATATCAGTAGCGAGTCGTAAAGAAACGGAAGTTGCAGCAGCAGCCTATATTGCGGAAACTGGGAGAGGATGGTTTGAATCTTTAAAAATTGCCCGTCAAGCTTTAGAAGAGGCTAATCAATATGTTGGTAAAACCCCTTCACCTTTATTTGTGGGTAGTTTAGAGGTATTAAAGTCTTTATCAGTCGCGGGGTTAAAATTGGGAATTCTGTCAGCAGCGACGACTGAAGATGTCAAGAAATTTGTAACTATTCATCATTTAGGCGATTATTTGCAACTGGAAAAGGGAGTTGATGAAGGTCCAAGTAAACCAGATCCAGCACTGTTTTTAGAAGCTTGTCAAACTTTAGGAGTAGCGCCAGGGAAGACTTTAATGATAGGTGATTCTGTGGGTGATATGCAAATGGCGCGTGATGCTAAAGCCGCTGGTTGTATTGGTATTACTTGGATTGGGAGGACAGATAATGTTAAAGGTGCAGATGTGGTGATTAATCAACTTGATGAAATTCAAGTGATTGAGGATTGAATGATTTCCTAGTTCTATTTCTTGATATACCAATTCAGAAAATTTTTGGCAATTAACAAGTTAAAATTTAAGCGCACTAACTACAAACTACTCACTATCTCTTAATTATGAATCAATCCAATAATGGTGGCATCCTTGAACAGTTTGTTAACACAGTGATGGGAGTAAAAGCTGGGAATCAACAACAGTCTCTAAATACATCAGCAGTGGACACTCAAGAACTAGATATCAAGGCAGTTTTAGTTTATAAATTAGGAACTATTCTGCAAATAGGAGTGATGATTATTGTGTTGCTGGGAATGGAAAAATTAGTCATATTGATTGATCACAATTCTTCTTTTCCCAGTTGGTTTAGCACTTTAGTGACTGCATTATTTTTTGGTCTATTAAGTATTCGTTCCCGCATTTTTTCACTATTAGATAATACCCGTTCTCGGACAACTTATGATCAGGTAATCAGACCAAGATGGTCTCCTCCACCTTTAGTATTTCCCATTGTTTGGATGTTCATTGCTTTATTGCGGGTTATTTCTTCTATATTAGTTTGGCAGGAAATGAATCACCAATTTTTAGTATTGCCCTTAATTCTGTTTGTGATACATCTGGCTTTAGGAGATACTTGGAATACGATTTTTACAGTAGAACGGAGATTAGGTGCGGCTGTTCCTGTGGTGATTTTAGGTCCTTGGTTATCGGCTATAGTGGTAACAGCAATTTATTGGCAAACTGTTCCTTTAGCGGGAATGATTTTATCTTTTTCTTGTGTGTGGTTAACTGTAGCTGCTGTATTGGTGTTGAGAATTTGGCAGTTAAATGGATCTGAGCCTTTGTATCCTTTGAAATTAGCTGTTGTGGAGAAATAAATAGTCAAAATTCACATTTACAGGAAAGCAAAGACCGTATTTAACATCCATAAAAAATGGTAGGGAAGAATTAATTCTCTACCACGTTTTGCGACATCTTCATTGCTTGACATTTCTTCACTAATTAATGATAAAAGCGGTAAATAAGATTGTGATTCTATTCCCTTGGGGAAAGTATTTTGAATTAATTTATATGTACTTTGTAGATGTGGTGAAATAGTGATTTGCATGATTAATTACCAGTTAAAGGAAAAGGTGGATGAATATATACCGGAAAATACAGCTAAATTGATATATAATTAAAATGAATAATTTTTGATATTTTCTCATGACATTACAAGAATTGCAAAAACAAGTATTAAACTTACCAATGAGTGAACGCTGGCAATTGGTACAAACTGTATTAGAATCAATACAATAAGAAACTATATCAGCATCAAAGAAGGGTAATTTATCTCGACTGCGTGGTATTGCTAAAGGTGCAAATATCTCAAATGATGAGAATATTAATGGAGATTATGTCAGTTATCTAACTGAAAAATATCAATGATGCGAGTTTTTATTGATACGAATGTGGTTTTGTATTAGTCATAATTTACTGTACTTTATTTTTGTAAATTGCCAATTATTTTTGATTTTATAATTCTTGAATTGTTACTAAACCACCTTCTGTAAATTGGATAGATAACTCATAACCATCAAGTAAACCAGTTCCTAATAATGGTAGCTTTCCTGTAGCTAATACATTAACTGCTCTTTCCTCACCATTCCAAATAATAGTAGCCTGATGTACTGGTAAAAGCACACGGCTATTATCTGCTAAATTTGCGTACATATCATAAACAAAAGGGAATCCCAAAAGATTAACGGCTGCGGGAGGTAAGGAAAGAAATTCTGTAAAACCTGTATCAATCACAAATTCAATTGTAAAATCTGGTTGTTCTGGCAATCGAAATATAACATTGACAGTTGCACGCCCGTTTTTAATAATACCAGTTATCACCGATAATCACGCTCCATTTCTCCACTAAAGGAGGCAGCAACTTTGTAACCAATGCGAATACCAAAAAGTCGAGCAAATCTGTTTTTATTCCGTAAATAATGGGCTGATTCTATGCCTGTTTTATCAATTGCATATTCACCTGTTTCTATATCAATAATTATCATTTTACCGATGTTTTCTGCGGTGTCTACTTGCTGACGAATGCCATTTTCATATAATTCTTTGGCACGTTTGGCGACTTCTTCGCTGCTGAGGAGAATGGCTTGCATTTTGTTTCATCCTTTTTCGTGATTAGTTTATTATACTTGATTAGTAGTACAGTTTATTCTTCTTCAAGCCACTGTTCATAACCACACACAAGTAATTTTTCCTTTAAATTAGTGATCGCTTCAGATGTCGGTATATCAATTAACTGTAATCGATATACATCATTGAGGACAACACTATAATCTTTACCACTATAGTAAGCTACAACTTCAGCTAAATTTCTATCTGACATTTCCTCACTAAGTAATGATAAAAGCGGTAAATAAGATTGTGATTCTATTCCCTTGGGGAAAGCATTTTGAATTAATTTATATGTACTTTGTAGATGTGGTGAAATAGTGATTTGCATGATTAATTACCATAAAACTATCTGATTAAATTTTTAAGATTTTGTAAATTTATGTCTTGACTTTTTGCGTACATTTAGCTATACAATATATGACAGCTAAACACAAATCATCAACTTTAGATGATCACTTATACTAGCTACTTAAATCACTTGTGGTAATAAGTATTGATTTCCGTTGTTGATCCTGCGACGGTGTATTTCACGGTTAGCCAGCCTTATGCGCTTTCCTTCTCCTGAAATTAAGAAAAAAAGGATAGGGTGAGGTTAGAATACATCCGCAAGTGATATTTTTTCTTAATTATCCATTACGAATATAATGCAACAAGACTCTCAGTTACTTCTAAAACTCACATCCGAAACTTTGCGAGAAAAATTTTATGATCTCAGAAGAGTATTTGATATAGCTGAACTTTTAGAGATTTCTTATGATCATCTTGTCCATCATATATATCTTATTGAATCTGAGCATCGTTACACAACTTTTGAAATTCCCAAAAAATCTGGTGGTATTCGTCAAATATCAACTCCGATAACTGCAATTAAAATTATTCAGAAAAAACTTAATCAAGTTTTACAAGCTGTATATCAAACAAAGCCATCAGTACATGGTTTCGTAAATGGGAAAAATATTGTAACTAATGCTCAATCTCATGCTAAAAAACGCTATGTTTTCAATATTGATTTAAAAGATTTTTTCCCTTCTATTAATTTTGGTCGGGTGCGGGGTATGTTAATGGCTACCCCTTATAATTTACCTCCAGATGTAGCGACAGTTCTAGCACAAATTTGTTGTTATAACAATCAGTTACCTCAAGGCGCACCAACTTCACCAATAATTACTAATATGATTTGTGCGAAAATGGATAGTCAATTACAAAGGTTAGCTAAAGATTGTAAAGCTACTTATACAAGATA
>JANMGZ010000303.1:0-3679 GCA_031374905.1 Dolichospermum sp. OTE_70_metabat_362_sub | reverse complement strand
GCCATTGCTTTGAATCAATTTTAGAAGCACGAACTTGGGTATTAGAAGTTAACATCAATGACGTTGATGCTTTAGCACTGTATCGTCACAATGGATTTCAACGTCTAGCAGAAATGACATACTGGGAAATTAGTCCCCAGTTATTAGCGGAATTAATCCAAACCGAACCAGATTTACCCAACCTTTTACCAGTCAGTAATGCTGATGCTCCGTTGCTATATCAACTAGATACAGCATCAATGCCACCTTTGGTACGGCAAGTATTTGATCGGCACACCCACGACTTTAAAACCACTTTGTTTGGGGCTATTAGTGATGCTCTCAAGCAGTGGATGACAAAAACAGAAGTTGTCAGTGGTTATGTCTTTGAACCTCAGCGGAAAGCAGCCATTGGTTATTTTCAGGTGCAACTTGACCGCACAGGGGAAAATCCTCACGTTGCCACTCTTACAGTTCATCCAGCTTATACTTGGTTATATCCTGAATTATTGTCCCAATTAGCCCGCATTGCCCAAGACTTTCCCCAACAGGGATTACAATTGGCTTCTTCAGATTATCAACCGGAAAGAGAAGAATATTTAGAGCGCATTGGGGCTAAACGCAAAGAACATACTCTGATCATGTCTCGCTCAGTTTGGCATAAACTGCGAGAATCAAAATTTGTCTCTTTAGAAGGGATTCAGTGGCAAGAAATGTTACAAGGACTACAGCCAAGCCGTAAACCTATCCCCGGTGGGATGTCATGGATGCCGCAAACACAGCAGGTTCAGCCAGAAAGAGGTATACCCCTGCAATCAGAAATTGTGGCTTTCACTCATCGAAATCCTCATGGTATAGATACATCTTGTCCATTAGATGCAGCCGCAGATGAAACCCAGGAGCCATAATAGCGTGATCTCTCAACAGCAGTCAAAATCATTTATCTCCGCTTTGGGTGTGGATGTTGGCAGTAAACGCATTGGTTTAGCTGGGTGTGATGGCACAGGGTTAATTGCTACCGGAATCACCACAATTGAGCGGAAGTCTTTTGTCGAAGATGTAGAAAAAATTCAGCAAATTGTGAATGAGCGACAGGTACAAATTCTCGTAGTGGGTTTACCTTATTCGATGGATGGTTCTATCGGTTTTCAAGCCCGTCATGTCCAAAAATTTGCGGCTAGACTGGCTGATGCCCTGAAAATTCCTTTGGAATATATGGATGAAAGATTAACTTCTTATCAAGCAGAACAACTGCTGATAGCTGAAAACCGCTCCCCGTCTAGGAATAAGGGTTTAATTGATCGCAAGGCTGCTGCATTGATTTTACAACAATGGCTAGATGCTAGGCGTAGTTCGGTACAGAGATCAGTAGCATTTACTGATGAGTGATCCCTTTTAACATGGTATTCTAAAAACTATTACTTATATCTCTGAATTTATGGTTGACATCGGCTGTTATTTAACGGTTTAATGATTTCCATATTTAAGAGTATTTTTACAGTTAGATAATTCAGCTATGTATTCATCTCCAGTTCCTGAAGACAATGATCACGATTCTGAGAGTTCTCTGATTTTAACAGATGAGCTAAAACGAACTCTAGAATGTTATATCGAACATACTCTCTCAGTAGAAGGTGAAAAATATGTTCTCCTTTTGCCAGTGGATGCACCCATAGAAATTTTTGCTTGGCAAGTTGATGGCGATGAAGAAGAAGCCGTCTTAGTAGAAGATGATGAAATCATTGATGAAATTTTCGGCACTGCTCAAGCTGTGCTTTCTGAACAAAATCTGATTCTTAAAAATACTGCTTATGCTTTGACTGTAGCAGGTGATTTGCCTAGTGAAGACGATGAATCAAAATTTTTCACTTTAGAAATTGAAGATGAAGAAAACGGTTTAGAGCCAGAGCAATTAATGGAAATTGCCACCTTTTATCATGATGAACAGGAGTATGCAATTTATACTCCCCTTGATCCTCTGCTCTTTTTTGCCAGAATTAGCAAAACAGGTGAACCGGAATTGCTCTCTCCTGAAGAGTTCCGTAAATTTCAACCCATCTTAGAAGAACATCTTTTTAATGAAGTTGAGTAATCATCACAGGTGATAGGGAATGGGTAATTGGTAATTTAATTAATTACTCTTACCTTTTCTCTTATAGCGGTTATCGGGCTTGATGCAATACAATTGAGGGCGCAGACCCTGCGCCCCTACAGGCTTTACGATTTGCTGACTGGAATTCACAAAGAGTGCATACCCCTATATTCAGGAAACTAAATTTAATTCTATAAAACCATGACTCGTAACCATCTATTAGAGCCTAACTTGATTTTAGCAGGTTCAGTTTTGACGCTGACACCAGATGTAATCAAAGAACATGGGCTGAAAGGGCTAGTATTAGATGTGGATGAAACTTTAGTACCCATGACAACGAGTTCTACCTTCCCAGAACTACAAGCATGGATAGAAGAAATTCGTATTTGTACAGCATTGTGGTTAGTTAGTAATAATTTAAGTGAAGCGCGAATTGGGGGTATTGCTCGTTCCCTCAATTTACCTTACTACTTAGGTGCTGCTAAACCCTCCCGTCGGAAAATTAGGGCAGCGTTGCAAGAGATGAATTTACCTGCACATCAAGTAGGCATGGTAGGCGATCGCTTGTTTACAGATGTCTTAGCTGGTAATCGTTTGGGAATGTTTACCATTTTAGTCGAGCCAATTATTCATCCTGATTTTACAGCCCTCCGTTCCCATCCTGTCCGTAATATTGAAGTTTGGATATCAGAGATATTAGGTGCATCCATTACCAAATTAAAAATTAAAAGTTAAAAATGCACATCACCAATGAGCAAAACAATCGTTGTTAAAATCGGTACTTCTAGCCTTACTCAACCAGAAAATGGACAATTAGCCCTTTCTAGTATTGCTACTTTAGCGGAAACTTTGTGTGATTTAAGACGACAGGGACATCGAGTAATTTTAGTTTCCTCCGGAGCGGTGGGAATAGGTTGTGCGCGGCTAGGTTTAACAGAACGTCCCAAAACTATAGCTTTAAAACAGGCTGTAGCAGCCGTTGGACAAGGGCGATTGATGCGTATATATGATGATTTATTTAGTATTCTACAACAACCAATTGCCCAAGTATTATTAACTAGAGCAGATTTGGTACAGCGTAGCCGTTATCTTAACGCTAATAACACTTTTCAAGAATTACTAAGCTTGGGAGTAATTCCCATCGTCAATGAAAATGATACCGTAGCTGTAGAAGAATTAAAATTTGGGGATAATGATACCCTATCTGCATTAGTAGCCAGTTTAGTAGAAGCAGATTGGCTATTTTTGTTAACAGATGTTGATAGATTGTATTCAGCCGATCCTCGTTCTGTACCCGATGCTAAACCAATTAGTTTAGTTAGTAGTATGCAAGAACTGACAGAATTACAGATTCAAACTGGTGGACAGGGTTCTCAATGGGGGACTGGGGGGATGATGACGAAAATTTCTGCGGCCAGAATTGCGATCGCTGCTGGTATCCGCACAGTCATTACCCAAGGACAGTTTCCCCGGAACATTGAAAAAATTATGCAAGGGGAACTTATCGGTACACACTTTGCACCCCAACTAGAACCAACTTCAGCCCGTAAACGCTGGATAGCTTATGGTTTGCTTCCTGGGGGAAAATTATATTTAGATGAAGGTGCG
>JANMGZ010000692.1:0-2083 GCA_031374905.1 Dolichospermum sp. OTE_70_metabat_362_sub | reverse complement strand
TTAGAGAGGGTGAAGGGAGCGATCGCTAATTCAGCTTCACCCATTCAAATTCAAAATCTAATTCGCAGTGGCTTCCAGAATTAAAGAAAAACTTCCCTCACGCGCCGGGGGAAGTTTCGGGAGAATCTATACTTAGTGCATCATCTACTGAGTACAAATATACTATATTATTCAATTTTTAAAGCCGATTGAGTTAATTCAGTTTCTATACTTTCTGCTCTTGTGACAATTAACAACAGCAATTCCAATTCAACAGCCAAACCGCCCAGGGTGTACTTTTCCGCAGAAGTGGCCAGTTTTGCTAGTTCAGTTTTAATTAGTTGGGGAATCATACTCATAATGCAAAAATTGCTCCTTTGACCTCATCAGCATCAATATCAATATATCCGTCAAGTGATTTATAGTCCCGGTGTCCGGTAATTTTCTTGATCGTCGCAGTTGCCACGCCATTTCTGTGCAACTTGGTAATGAAGCTGCGCCGGGTGGAATGAGTTGATATCCCCTTGGCAGTTAGTCCACTATTCTCTACCGCCTTTTCGAGAATTTGATAAGCATTGCGCCAACAAATTGATTTTTCACCATCCCTGCTTGGGAACATCCAAACAGAGTCCGGTCTAGGAGAATAAGACCGCAGTGCATCCATCAAGCTTGGATGAACTGGCACTTGTCGAGTCTCTGCGCTGCCATCTGGCCGCTTTTTTCTCGTACTCGCTCTAAAAGTAATGATGCACCTTGGCGAACCGTCTAAGTGATAAATATCATTGACACGCAACTGTACCAAAGCACCCCAACGCTCACCAGTGTACCAAGCTAAATCTAAGAGAATTTTATATTTTAAAGCTTTAATATTTTTCCGCAACTTAGAGTAATCAGAATCGGAAATAATTCCCGCTTTACCACTTCTATCAATTTTCATTTATTTTTAATTTCGCTTTTACTTTGTAGGTAGGTAAAAATGGAATATATTGTTTTCTACCCACTCACAATATTAACCTATGATTTATATATAGCAACGGTTTAGAGATATTTATCTATGTTCCAATTTTATGTAAAAGTGGAATATTTACAAGCTTTTATAGATGAACTAATAATTAATTATTCCCTTATTAATAATTAATTTTATCATGGCAGAGCCTACGATAGTTCAAATATTTGGAACAGGAGCAGCGCGGTTAGCTAGTGGTGCTGCTGCTCCCAGTGCTGGTTTATTTATTCCTGATTCAGCCTTAATAGCGGCAGGACTAGCCACGCCGTTAACAGCTACGGCTGAAGGACATTTAGCTGCAATTATCCTAAGTGCCAAAACAGGATTAACTCAAGCCGGATTTGATGCTAATACAGACCAAAGTATTTATGCGAGTAATGGTTTTAACAGTTTCACCACGCGTGGGACTGATGCCTATCGCGTTGATCAAATCACTTTTAACCTAGCTAAGGTTGATGCAGGGGCAACTCTAGACCCGGATAATTATTAATGGCTACAGCAGGAACTTGGAAAGGGACAGACACCTACGACGGAGGGGTCTACTATTCGACAAAAGGATTGTCCTCCGATACCTTGGAGTTTCGCACAGGATATGAGCCAGGCGCGTCTACCGCTCAATGCTCCCGACCTACTTCCATCTGGAAGAATGGGGTTTTTCAATCTAGATACGGTTGCAACTGGCCTGGGAATCTAACTTTTGCCTTTACGCCAAATCCATCCGTTTCGTATGACTGCATTAACGGAGCTTGCATTGCAAAAACTACCTACAACACGCCCGGTATTCATCAATCACTTTCTGATTGTGAAGTTACCTGTGGGACCGGGTGTAGTGGAAAATGTCTGAGTAATTCTGAATGGGCAAGTATTGAAGGGCTTGGAAATCAATTAAAATCAACAAATTGTAGTTAAAATTATGAGTGCATCCAGTACAATCTCCAATCTTCAGCAAGCTTTAAATTGTGCTGGTAAGTGCGACTGTTGCGATAAATTTCAACAGCAAATTAATCAAATTAATCAACAATTAGCAAACCTAAATAGTAAATTCGTCAATAAGAACGAATTTCAAATATACAAGAGGGATGTAGAAAATAATTTTAA
>JANMGZ010000591.1:0-15829 GCA_031374905.1 Dolichospermum sp. OTE_70_metabat_362_sub | reverse complement strand
TGACGATAAAGATGGGGGACTGACATAGGATAGTTTTTTGTGTGGAAACTTGAGCATCCCATGTCTTCCCCCTCTTTGTCATCTTCGTCTCTCTAAAATTACCCATATTTCAATCTTTCAGGACTTTTCTGCACCACTAAGGGTACATCAGGTAAAGAAATTGCATCAACTGGTTTTTTTCCAAATACTGAAAACATGATTTTTCCTCTTATTACAATTCAAACTATTTAAAAATCCAAAAACTCATGACATGACTAATCTGAAATGAAAAGCCAAAACCTAAAAGCGGTAGCACAGAAAAGATGCAGAAACTTAGTATTTATTACCAAATTTCTACATTAATTCTAAACAATTTACAAGAACACTGAAAGGGTTGGTTTTAATGTCATTGTCTCTTGACGACGTAATTCATATTCCTTTTTTAACCTAGAAAGATATGGAGTGAACATTACACGATTTCGTTCTAATTCTAATTCAGCGATGCCTTCGGCGAGCGCAGCTATCGCCTGTTGATGCTTCTCAATTTCAGATTCAATTCTAGCTAAATCGTTGGCTTTGTTTTGAGATAATTTAGCCGTTGCTGTTCTGATATCTGATTCAAGTCTGTTTAACTTCAAATCAGTTTGGGGTGTTTCGTATTGTTTCTTGAATACCAAAACAATTTTGCTGTTATTGTTCTGGTAAACAGTTTTATTTTTGGTGTTCTCACGAGTACCCAAAACTTCTATTGCTTCACCAACTGCTTCTGGCATCAAGCCTTCAATTTCAAATTGCAACTTAGAAATATTGTTTCTAAGCTCAAGTAACTTTTCCAGATTTTTCATGATAAACTAACTTCAGTAATTAACTTGCTAGAGGGGTTAGTTGCAATCCTAACCCTTCATTTTTCATGAGTTCAATTCAGATTTATTCTGGTCAGATGTGGACATTGCCAGAATTGATTCTAAAGTTTCATGGTCAAACTCAAGTAGTTTCTTGCATCCAGCTTGAAAAGATTGAAACTTCTCCCTGGCATAATCAGAATCTACAAAGCTAGTTCTGAAGAGAAAATCATGATAATCCATATTCCAGTAGGCTTTTGCCAATTGATTCAAAAATTCAGTTGTCATTATTCATCCTCTTTGATATTAAATTCGTCAGCTATTTCTTGCCAATTAATTTCTTCAAGACTTGCTGTAAATAAATAAGTCAATGGTTGAAATAATATTGAATCTTTATTTTCTAAGAAGTGATTTTTCAAGGATTCAAAATATTTCTCTAGTTCACTTGCAGATGATTCACAAGGTAATCCATTGTTGGTTATCCACATTGAAATTACATAAGTTTCATAATTTCTCCAACCTTCCCATCTACCATCATTCATCACAGTCATCATCTTCTTCTGTATCGTCTTCGTCGCTATTAATCCCATTTAGTTCTGTTAATTGTTTCCAATTCACAACATTAAGCGACTCGGTAAGTAGGTCTTCTAACGCACTACAAAATCTGTTATCTTGAGATTTGTCTTTGAATATTTCATTTTTGAGATTGGAGAAAGTATCTTTCAATTCCTGTTCTGACAAATCACAATCTTCAATCCATAAACTAACTTGCCAAGTCTCGTCATTTGAGTATCCGTTACAAGTCATTATTTTTTCATCCAGATAATACAATCATGAACACAACCACTAAGCGGTAGCACAGAAAAAATAAAGCAGGATGCCTATGGCAAACGAAGATATTAAAGTTCAGATACCACCGTTGTTTTACCGTCAAAAATCTCAACTTTCACAACTTTTTCTAGGTTTTCAATAGGGTAAATTCCCACATCGAAATATTTTCCTAGAAAATACTCAATCGTTGATTCATAAGATGCCGTTGCACTGATTGAGGTTTTCCATGTATAGCCTGTAGTGGTTGTGAGTTTGGATGATTTGAGCATTTATTTCTCCTGATGGATTTGCATAATAAAACCCCTAACTCTGTTGTGAATAGAATTAGGAGTGTTAAAATTAAAAATGATTAAAACAAACTGAATTGAGTATGATTTGGTTTTGGTGGTTGATAAATCGAGACTTCTTTCGTTTTTGGATGCACTTTAATCACAGGCATAAACTTCTTAACTGCCATGCAATAAGTTTTGAAAGCTCCACCTGTAAATCTTCCGTCATAGATTGCAATGCAGACATCAGAATTATCAATCATGTATTTATTTCTGATGTGCATACAATCTGTGGTATAGTTGGGTCTGAGAATTACTTGATTTTCTGCATATCTGAGAAGGCGATCGCAATATTTCCTGTGCTGCAAACTCCACAATTCTGATTGATTAGCACAAGGGATTACAGCCGTCCAAGGTAAGTTTCTACTCATTAAAACCTTTGCAGCCAATTGATCTGAACCTAAAGCCATACCAACAAAAAAATGATTTATCCCCATGTCTAAAGCTAAGTCAATTGCTATGTTGATTTGTTTGGTGATATCAGGGATTTTTCTATGACCTGTAAAGCAAGCAATTTTCTGAGAATATAGTTCTGGATATTCTGGCTCATATTTAGTTTCTTCAACAGATACACCATGAGCTTCAATTGTTTGAGCAATATATTTCATTATGAAACTACTACTAAAGACCACAACCAAAAGGCGGTAGCACAGAAAAAAATGAAATAAATCCTAACCTTCGTGATGAAAGCTAGGATTCCAATTAATTAAAAATCTATTTCCTCGCGGATTTGCCTATACCGACGTAAATCGTTATGATTTCTTGCTTTTATTTCATTCAACTTGCCAAGAGCTTCATCAAGATTTTGAGTATTATAAATACAATACTGTCTACCCTTTTCAAATACACTATAAAAGCCTGTTAAACCAATACTTTTGCCATATTTTGTCAAATCTGTACACCATTTGACATAAAGGTTATTGCCTACAGCAGCTAATTCATGCTTGATTAATTCATCTTGTCTGATTCTATTACCTCTAGCGATCGCTGAATTTAAAGCTTCTTCACGAGATTGAGAAGAAAAATCAAAATCTTCACTCAAAACTAGCTTATCATTGAGATATATGTCATAAGAAAACACATTCATTCCCGCTGATTCACGATAATACTGACGAAGATTACGAATAGAACCTTTGATTTCTGGATGCTGGTAAAACATTCGTTTAAACCTTGGTAAAACATAAAAAACAAATTCTCTTCGCGGTAGCGTTAATATCGTAAAAATTATGAGAAAAATAACGATTACTTCTTTGAATAGGAGTAATCGCTATTTAAGCTATTCACAATTTAATAAACTTGTCTGATAGTCAAATTTAATCTTCCTCCAGATTTGAGAAGATTAGATGTACCAAGAATTATGCCTTTAATGCCGTGATAAAACATCCTAGATTCGCCATGTAAAATCAAGATATCGCCACTTTTCAAGATAATCTCTTTGGTAGGATCTTTTCTACTTTTACCACCTATGAGAAAGATTCCATCGTCACCTAAACTAATACTGATGATTGGTGATTTTTGATTAATTTCAGTGTTATCTTGATGAAGTCCTAATTTACTACTCTGAGTATAATAATTAATCAAACAAGTCTCAGGTTTATAGTTATAATCTCCAACTTCTGCTGCTAAAGATTTAGCTAAATTTCTGATAACTCCTGGAATTGGCTGCCAAGGTTTATTAGTTACAGGATGTTTCTCATCATACTGATAACCATTTTGATTAGAAATCCAGCCAACTTTACCACAGTTAGTCATTTGATAATTAAAGGGAGAGCCATTTTTCATTGTGGGACTGAAAAGAGGGGATTTTTTACCAATTTCTCTACAATGTTGTAAAATTTCCTGTTGTTGAGATTCAGAAAGATATTGTTGTAGATGTAGCATAAAGATGTCCTAAAAAAATAAACTAAATTCTCTTAGCGGTAGCTGCAATATCGTAAAAAATTTAGTAATTCATTAAAAAAAGCCCCAATTCCTTTATGAATCAGAGCTATTAAAAATCAGAATTTATATCTTTGCTAGAATCTGACCAATGTTGTCATATATTTCATTGTCAGAAATGCTTCTAAATTCTCTGTTTTTAACGTAATAATTACCATCAAAAATCATACATTTATCGTGATAATACAAAAATATGTATTTATCGGGATAACATGATACTAATTGTTCTAGATGTGGTTTGATTACTTCGTTGAAATATTTAGTATTTTCCGCTAATTTTCTGAATGCTGCTTGAACAGGTGTTTCACCAGGTTTTCTATCAATCGGCTGTTGTTGAAATTTTCTTACGAACTTGACCATGATTTTTTCTCCAGTTGTAATTAAAAAAAAAGCCTCTAACCTCATATAGAGATTAGAAGCTATTAAATCAATCAATCAAAGATTTAGTATGGAGGATACCCATATTCATCATCTCCATCTTCACTTTCTTTAAAGCCATTCGTTTGACTAGTCTCATAACCAAACTCTCTAGCTTTCTTAGCTGCTACTCGTTCTTGAATTAGTTTCTTCTCAGAATAATGTTCTGATCTGACACTTAACAACTCATCAACGGTAAAACCTAACTCTTGGATAAATTCAATCAATTCATCTAAAGATTTATTGTGAATTGGATCTACTTTCCATTCATCACCAAATTCTGTATTATAACCTTCTAATCCACGCTCATAATTAGGATTATCAAGTTTATGCTGTTCCCAACTCATAACTCGAATAGCATCCAATAAAGTTAAACGTTGCTTTTCAATAACTTGAACTTCTTGTTGAGATTTTGTGACAAATTTAATAGCCATGATGAAACTCCTAAAAGAAAATAAAATGAAAGAAAAAAAGAAAAGGAATCAATTGACTCCCAAAATCTCTTCGCGGTAGCGTCCATATTCAATAAAATGCTGAAATAAATATTCAATAAAATTCCTAGTAGCACTCACAATAATTTGCAAATGCTACCAAAATAAAATCACTTATAATACTCGCTATATGCCTGTTTAAACCAATCTTGCTGAATTATCCAATTTACACACCTAATAATTCCATCCCCATGACATTGCAAAGGACTACACCAACAAGTTAGGATTACATTTACACCCTCAAGAACTTTAAAAATTATATCCCTGAGAGCAAATGTTGTTTCATCAAGTATTCCCTCATTCATCCAAAGTTTAACTTTGTCGTACAAATATTTATCGAACATTTTACAACTTTCAAATCTTTCTTTCTCGCTGCTAAGTTTAAATGGATTATGCAAAGGACTTTGTTGTAAGCAATAAAACTTATTAGCTCTACCAATATAAATTTTATCTTGATCAATAAAACCATCATGTTTACCATTTTGTATTATCATAAATTCTCTAATTTACTTTATTTAATTAATTCAATTACTGCCAGAATTAACTAGCAGTGACGTTAAATGATCTATTCATCCTTATCATTTAGATGATTAGAAATTACTCTCACAAGACTGTCAATATTTGATTGATTAAGCATTTTATTCTTGACTATCAAATCAAATATATAAATTGACTGCATGGGGTTTAGTTGTTTGAGCTTTTTAACAACATCACTCCAAACACCATTAATGATTTTGTTTGACAATTCTTCAGCAAAACACCAAGCGTCTGATGCTTCAAGATACATTTTATTCACCTCTTGTCTAAACTAAATTATTCAGAATTTCGTTGTTTGATAAACAATTACAAACTCATTGTTTCTCACTCCTAAACAAATCAGAAACTAAAAGCGGTAGCAAAGAAAAATCATGTTTTTAGTTGGTGTTACTAAAAAATCAATAACACCAACTTGTTTTGTTATTACATCTGCACTAATTCAAAAACTGACTCAGCTATTAAACCTCTAACTTTTATCTCCAATGGAAAGCTAGGATGTTTAACACGCTTGGCTTCTCTTGGAGTTCCGTCGTCACCTTCAAAATACCCATTATTCAATGCAACCCATTCAGCAAAGTTTTGATATTCTGAATAAGATTTTAACCCGATATAGGTGATAAAACTCTTAAATCCAGAATCAGAATCAGGGGACTCCTCCCAGTGAAAGCGATTGCTGAAAGTTCCTACAATTGTAATGCGATCGCTAAGTTTAATTGTCAAATAATTCCCATGAGGTGAAATACTTTTTACTTCACCTTCAATTCCTGCAAAATTGATTCTGTTCATGATATAATTCTATTACTACTAAAACACCCTAAATAACAGGGAATAGCCTCTAACTATTCCCATTTTTTCAATTCCAAGTATCCTAGCTATCGAGCCATTTAAAGTTATCTTAGAATGGCTTGTTTCTTAGCTGTATACACAAAACTTTCTAATTCTAGCTGGATAGAAATTGCAGACTGTTCAAGAGAATCGCTAGGATATTTTGTGGATAAGTTTCTGATTTTCTCCAAGATTTCTGCGACATCATTTTCAAGCATCTTCAACCTATTACTGTCCATTGGTGATTCAACTGATTTAACTAATTTCATGGCTCTAAACAACAACAGCAAACTCTAAAGGCGGTAGCACAGAAATAATTTTGTTATGATTACCTGTATTGATTACTTCGCTGGAATTGGTGCGTGGGAATTAGCTGCTGAAATTCTTGAACAAATTTATGGTTATCAGGTTTTCACAACTTACCAATTTATAGAGATTCTTCCTTCTGCTCAACAAGTATTGCGTTCATACTATCCACTAATTCCTATTCACTCTGATATTAAAACTTACACACCACCACAAAACATAGATGTCTACTTCGTTTCCCACCCATGCACAGGCACATCTAACGCAGGTAAAAGAACCGGACTTGCACACCCAGAGTCAAACTTATGGTTTGAAGCCCTCCGGTGTATCTGCATTGGCAAGCCCAAATTTGTCGTTATTGAGCAACCTGAAGGATTTATCCATAGAGGATTACGAGCGTGCCTTGGAGGACTCAGAATGGCAGGATACTCTACAGAAGTTGAAATTATCTCGGCATCGCAGCTTGGCGCACCCCACAGACGAAACAGAGTCTTTGTTATTGCCCACACCAACGACTTATCCTTGCAGCAACGGGAAGGGTGGAAATGCTGGGATGAACAAATTGGAAAACACATTGCGATCGCAAAATCGTTTATCAAATACCCTCAAGCTGAATCCACAGTTTTGTCTATGGATGATGCAGTTCCCAGATGGTTATTTGGATTGTCTTATTCAGGGTGGTGGAAAAACAATAACCCCCCATTAGATTGTGGAGTTCCTAGAAACACGCCGGGACGTAGGGAAGCAATTAATTTAATTGGTCGTTCAATTGTGCCGTTGCAAGCAGCAATTCCTTTGATGAGAGTAAAGTTTTTAGCAAGTCTATGAATGGGCGATTACCTACATTACATTTCGTAAACGCTTAATTATGACACGAAAATTTTAAACCCATTATTTTAAACGCCAGAATTAGAAATAATTTGTAGTAAAAACGCTACCGCGCTTTGGTGTTGTTGTTTTTTAGTAGTTGGACATTACGAAAATGAAAATTACTATTTATTGTGATGGTTCTTGTTCTGGTAATCCTGGGAATGGTGGCTATTGTGCAATCCTCACTTCAGAGAAGTTTCCACCTAAAACTGTTAATGGATATGACCCAGAAACCACTAATAATCGTATGGAAATTATGGCAGCTTTAGCAGGGTTAAAAGCACTCAAATATCCTTGTAAAGTCGAAATAATTTCTGATAGTCAGTATTTAGTTAACACAATGTCTAAAAACTGGAAAAGGAAAGTTAATATGGATCTATGGCAAGAATTAGATGATATCGCTAAGATTCATACTATTACTTGGACTTGGGTTAAACGAAATTCTTTACCAGAACTTGAGCAATGTGACAGAATAGCCAAAGAGCAATCAGAAAGTGTAAATTTGGCGGCATAAAAATACAATTGGTAGCATTAGTAGATTATGATTTTATTAGTGCTACTACTTTGTTCTATATAATCGTAATAGGGCAGTTTATTTGTTGTTCAATCGTGCCATTACAGGTTGCAATTCCTTGGATGAGCGTGAAATATTTGCTAGTAATTAGTAAATATTATTTCTGGATTGTAGAATAGATACATAGCTTTTCATAAAGGGAAATTTTTTGACAGTAGATAATGGAACAACTGAGTTTATTTAGCAACAACGAATATAAAACATTAAGAAGTCAAAAACCAGTGATGGATGCTGAAATTTTACAGCAGTGGAAATCACGAATATTTACTTATCAAAAACAGGTGAGGGAAACTAAACCACCACAACAAACATCGTTATTTGAATTGACAACTTCTCATTGTAATCCTGAAGAAATAGATCCATTTGAACTGCATTTCCAGTCAATGGCGTTTTATAGGATGCCCGATACTTATGGTCAAGCAGCCCTATATTTTGTGATTGATTCTGCTGCTGAAATATTGCTTTATGTTGGGGAAACTTGCCAGAGTAACAAAAGATGGAAAAATACCCACGATTGCAAAGAGTATATTGGTAGTTATCAAGAATTACATTATAAATATGATATGACAACGGCGGTTAATATTGGGTTTTGGTGGGATGCCCCAGTAGATAGAAAACCACGTCAAGCATTAGAACAAAAGATGATTCAAACTTGGCGATCGCCTTTTAATAAGGAAATGTGGGATTTGTGGGGTCAGCCTTTCCAGCATTCTTAAGGGAAATTTTTAATATTTGTTGTGGAGCGATCTGTAGGACTCGCTTGATTTCCCTCAAGAACTTATTAAGGGCGATGCCTACGGTCAGCGAAGCGATCGCTATTACCCCCCCCAAATTAGTTTTCCCTTAAGAATAGTGAATATATTGATTCCTTTGTTAGAGCTTATGATTATGGTGGAACAGTTTATGAAGGGAAAAGCAGTTATCCCACTATGGAACTTGCATTACAGGATTTAGATAAAAACATCAAAGCATATTTTGAAAACTTGGGAATCTAAAGAATAGAACTATGGAATACGCAATTTTAACTAAAGCTGGTGGAGAATTAATAGCAGCAAATAAAGCCGACTATCAAGATTATTATGGGTTTTTAAAATGTCCTGAATGTCATGAACCAGTTTTTCTTAGGCAGGGGCATTTAAGACAGGAAAAACGAATTAAAGCCAGTTTTGTCCATCATAAGGCAGTCCCAGAAATTAGTACCTGTGAACTGAGAATAGGTAAATATAGCAAAGAAGACATAGAAACTTTTGCATCTAAAGCTAGAAACCAACGGCTGCAAAAACTAAATATTAGTATGTGGAAGTATGTAAAAACTAATATGGCAGTAAATTTTAAAGTATATAATATTGTGCAATCTAAAGCTAAAAATTATCAATTTTTTGAAAATTTATTAGATTATGGTCATAGTACACTAATTTACAACACGGAATATATTGTTTATAAGATGATACCAATGATTGGTGAAATGATGGAAAATAAAGATGATGATATAGAAGTTATCTCCGAGTCAACTGATAGATTTAATAAATTTATGAGTGAATTAAAATCAGACTGGCTGCTACATGAGAAAATTGCCCAAGAAGCCGCCGAGTTATTTTTATCACCGCAAATGAAAGAAGTTAGAACCAGAGTATTAATGATTTTGTGTTACCCCAATAGTATGAAGTTAATAAATAATGATTTAGTCGAGTTAACTATGGAAAGTGAAGTATGGCAACAAGCATTTGTAGCTCATCTGACTAACGCAATAGCTTTGATTTTTATTAGTGTTAATTGGATACAATTGTTGGATTAGCTTTGAATGACTCAATTGTACCAGGGTGTCCGAGACGATAATCTTATGTAATATTTATATTTTTCTATAATTTTTGTAAGTAATTAGCGTAGTATTTATATCAAATACTTCATGCAAGTGTATTCTTAATATGAGGTTATCTGTTGAAGTGTGAGGTAATTTATGAGTAAAATGCTTTCCTTTATCTGTGGAGCAGCTAGTTTTGGTACTACTGTATCTGTGATGTTTTTTAGTAGCAGTACATTATTAAATCCCAAATTATCATCTACAACTATTGCGGCTACTCCAGCTAAGACCCTAGCTCAAAACACCTCTCAGTGTTCTAGAGAAGGAAAGAGACAAGCCAGTATAACATTTGTTAATGATACTGATCGTCAAGTTGATATTTATTGGGTGAATTACCAATGTCAAGAAGTTAAGTATAATACTCTTAGTCCAGGACAATCGTACAGACAACGGACTTACATAACTCATCCTTGGCGTATCCGTGACTCACAAACAGGCACAACACTCGGTGAAACAGTGACTAGAAGCGGAAATTCACAATTCAGAGTTTCTAGCTCCCAAAATCCGCCAAATTCCCCGCCCCGGAATAATACTGTTACTACTGATAATTCAGTTAATAATCAGCAAGAATGTGATGGCCAGCAAATTGTCACTTCTAGAGCCTGTGTTGGAGATGGTCTAGATTCTGAAGAACAGCGTTTATACAATTTAGTTAATCAGTATCGCGCCCAAAATGGTCTACCTGCAATTTCCTTTTCTCCATCTTTAACTTTGGTGGCAAATCGTCATGTGCAAGACCTAGAAAAAAATATTAAAACACTAACACACGGTTGGAGTAATTGTCCTTATAATGCCTCTAACCAAGCAACCTATGATTGTATGTGGAAAGCTCCCCAGCGTTTTGGAACTTCCTACCCTGGTAATGGTTACGAAAATGCTCATGGTGGTTCAGGGGGATACATAGCCAGTGCAAATTCCGCTTTAGAGTCTTGGAAAACCAGCAGCGCCCACAATGCAGTTATCCTCAATCAAGGTATGTGGCAAAATAGACCCTGGAAAGCCTTGGGAATAGGGATTTATAAGGGTTATGCTGTTCTGTGGTTTGGAGCAGAAGTTGACCCTGCTGCATCTTCTCAATAATTTTCTTAGGGGAAATCCTACTCTTGAACTTCCCACATCTGCATAAATAATTCCCATTCCTGATAGCTTCGCTCGCCGGAGGCATCGCTTTCTGGTGGTTTATTCTGTACCAGTCCCACTATCCGCGATAACTTTCTGGCCTCTTGTTGAGTTTCACCGAGTTCGATTAGTTCAAGTTCTAAATTAGGATCATAATCCTGGGCTAACAATTGGGCATATTCGGTATCGGTCATGTTGAGGTCGTAGATCATGGGTTTCCCCTAAGAATTTGGTAGGTGTTGGTAGGGCGATATCGCAAACTGTATAATAACTCTATAATTCAGAAATGATAAAGTTTTTCAGCAAGTGACAAAACAGGGGTATTAAGGGAAATTTGTTCTAATAAATGTGATTTCAAGTTTACTGTAGTGATTTTCTTGAGGGAAATTGTGAAAAAGAGTTTTTGATTGAAGTTGGAACAATTGTAAGCGATCGCAGGTCTAAGTCTTTGGCTATTCTTGATTTTGGCAAAGGTACTAGAATATGAAGAAAGTTATCTTTATCGCTATCTTGAGCTTATTTTTAGTAGGAATATTTGATGTAGCAGTTAAAAATATTGCTTTCGCCAGACCTGTAACTATTCCCGCACAGTGCAGAAGGATTGCAAGAGATTTAGTTAACTATGTTGATGAACCTAGAGGAAGAATGATTGCTTTTCAATTTGCATCTAACAAGAGTCGTGACGGGAACGGTCATTTTTCAATCACCGATGGTTATCTCACTAATTTTCAGCCCAGAATATCACCAGATGTTGCACGTTTTTTCCCAACTCGTGGCCGAGGTATCTGGCAGCCCGTACCTTTTTACGTTATGGATAACTTTAATGATAATACCTCTAATTTTCGCTCAGGACGATCTAATTATCCAACAACTCGGCGTGATCAGGTGCTATTACATTTGTCAGAGTATGGTAATGTAACACTCGTCTTGCAAAGTTGGAGTAACACAGTTCTCACGTTGGAAAGCCAGAATTGTTACTCTGACTCGTTTGGTTACTATATAACAGGACTTATGAAAGAAGTTAATGGGACTATTGCAGCCTCTTTAGTGATGCGTAAAGTTGACCTCTAAATCTAGCCTATTTATTATCAAGTCCAAATTGCTGGAAAGATGGAAATAGATGCTGAGAATTATTAAAGGGAATGCCAAAGTAATTATAGGGCGTGCGATCGCTAAACAATACCTAAAATCCTAGAACAGATTGAGAAATTCCGTAACAACATCCATAGGACGATTACAGCACTCACTAGCATCAAACCTAACAGTACGAGTACCATCACACAATAAAACCCTATCTCTCCTTTGTTAGCGATCGCTCATTACGGTAGTAATAGTTTGAGTATCCCCTTGTTTAGCTAATTCCAAAATATTTGTAGTCATTAATTATCCCTCTGCATAACAGTTTGTCCCGGTATTCTAGGAGGTGCTGGTGGTTGTGTTCTGGGTAAAGGTGGTGAATTAAGTTGTCGTGCCAGTCTCAACACCGTATTTCTAAACTGTTCTACGTCCTGGTTTTTTTTGTAGAAAACGATAATACTAATATTTGTGGTGTAAATTATCAGCCAATTTTGTTTGATGAAAAAGTAAAGTATGATGAAAATAATACCAATACCCCAGGGAAGGGTAAAGATACCCAAGCCTAATAACCAACTTAATGGACCAGAGGCAATTTCGATAGATTTGACATCCTGAATCCGAGTTTGAATATCCTTGGTTTCTAGTTTGTAATATGATTCACTGTTAATATGAAGCAAATCCCCAACAATTTTAATTTTCAACCTGCCACTACCAGGAACAATCAAGTTACCCCAAAGTAATCCGGGTTTACCGTTGATTTCTATGTTTGAATTTTCTCTCATTTAACACCCTCCAACTTTTGATAATGCTGACTCAATCCGATTGGTAAACTCTGACGAACGATGACAGGTAATAATCAATTGTTCCATTGCTCTTGTCATTGCTACATACATTAACCTTGTTTCTTCTGCTAACTCTTGGTTTTCATTGGGCATATAACCAACACCGGGAATACACACTATGGGAAACTCCAATCCCTTTGATGAGTGCATCGTTATCAGTTTTATACTTGGTTCATCAGGGTGATAATTCCGACTATCATTATTGGCATTCACCCACTCAATGGGAATCTGCATTTGTTGGAAGTCATTGAATATGCGATCGCCCATAAACTTCACCCGATAGATAATAGCGATTTCGTTCCAAGGTGTACCCCGTTCATGTAGTTGTTGTACTCGTTGGGCTAGGTATTCTACCTCTTGTTGGAAGCTGTGGAGTTTGATTAAATCTGGCATTGTCCCCTGTCGTCCCGCACTGGTAGGTTGCACCAATACCACTTGATCATCATCTCCGGTGGTGGGTGTCATCACTTCCCTAGCAAATTCGTAGGCCACCCCCAACACCTGTTCTATATTGCGATAATTGAGTTTTAGTATCGTGCTGCGTCCCTGTGCCTGAATACCAACACTCTTAAAGCTAAATTTCTTACTGCGTTTTTCACCGTAGAGGTTTTGGGCATCGTCATACAGCACAAGCAAAGAATTGGTTTCCGGGTTTACCATCTGAGCAATCAATTTCAGCCACTCTGGTTTAAAGTCGTGACCCTCATCTAACATCACAGCGTCGTAAGTACCAGTGGGTATTTTACCAGCATCAACAGCAGTGATTACAAGGTTTACCAGTTCTTTTATGTAAGCTTCCCCTTGATATTCTTGAGAATCAGGTTTGGGGATGTTGTATTTCTTTAATAGATCCATGCACCACCCATGAAAATGTCGAACTTTGACACGACTGATTTTATTGGGTTCTTGAATCATTTGCCGGAGTTTGGCAGCTAGAGAAACATTAAAACACAACACTAAAATGGGTTTATTATTTTGTGCAAGATGTTGACAACGATAACTTAAAATCATGGTTTTACCAGAACCAGCGACACCGTGAATTACCCGATGTCCGTCACCCAAACTGCGGGCTAATTGTTCCTGCTGCAAGTCCATGATTTGCAGAATATCTGGGATTTGTAACTGCGGTGATTCTTCAGTTTCAATATCAAATAAAGATAATTGAGTAATCCGTAAATCGGGGAATATATGCCACCGGATTCTATCTATTTGCTTGTTGGTTAGGGTTTTATTGAAGTTATATGCCGATAAATCCCAAAGTCGTTGCTGAAATTCCGTTGCGTCGGTACTTGGTAACATTTCATCTTTGCAGATAATTAAATGTTCTTCAAAAACTGCGGTTAATTCACTATTATTAAAATCCTTGCGATTGATGTTGGTAAAAACCACACCGTAACCGTAAGGGATAATTAACTTACCTTGATATTCCCCCTGTTGTACCAAAGTAGAATCTTTTTCTAGTAATTTGTTGACTGTTAGGGCATAATCTCTAGCCTGTTGTAATGGATGCTTGACTTCCTTGATTCCATTTTCAGTAATTATGGTGAATGTTGAGGGATTAACAGTTTGAATAGTGTCCAGTTTCCAATCTTTGACTTCGAGGATAAATAAACCCCGATTAGCGTGTAAAACTATGAAATCAGGATGTAATTGTTTTTTACCAATGGGTACGTCATACCACAATAAGTAATCATCATCTAGTTTTTCCTCCATGCGCTGCGCTAACCTCTTTTCACCGGAGGTCATTCTGGAACTGCAACTGCTAAATGAAGGAATCAGTGTGGACATAATTTGGGGTTTTCTCTAAAAACGGGGGCAATGTTTGTGGTAAATAGAGCGATCGCTGACGTTCAGATGATAGTAGATCCGGGAAGTTCTGTAACTGGTGGTTCTCCCCAAGTTTCAATCTGGTTGAATGTATGTTTACTTAATGGATAAAACCTGATACTATCTTCGGAAGATTTTACTTGTTTGCGGAGTCTTTTTTGCAATTCACTATATTTGGTTTGACTAAGAATACATTCAAAGACTGAATATTGAACTCGTTGACCATATCCTTCTAATAAATCAGAAACTTTTTTACGTCTTTTATCACAAGTAATGTCATATACTATTACATAAAACAACATTACCGGATTTGATAAGGTTTATATAGTTTACTTGGCTGGTAAACAAAATCTTTGAAAGCCTTGATTTGCTGTGTCATTAAATCCCAACGTGGTTGTTTCTCTCCATCAGAATTTTGTACTTCTTCTTCTAGTCGTTGCAAGAAATACTTAATATATTTAGGTCTTCCCGAATTATTTAAGTAGCAACCGCCATCATGATATTCAAAGTCATTGTCGGCATTCATAATTTTGGTATTGACTAACCACAGTACCAAAGAGTCAATAATTGGGGCGCGAAACTCCTCAATTAAATCAGAAGTTAATGCCGCATGGCGTTCTGTTCCTTGATGTAAACAAGCGTAGTAAGGATCTAATCCTTGGAGTTCAATTAGTGTTAATAGATGATTCCACAAAATTTGATAACCAAAACTAAGCATAGCATTAACCGGATTACCAGGGGGACGACGACTACGGGCTAAAAAGACAAAATCAGGATTATTTAAACATTCTCCAAAAGCATTAAAATATTGTGCAGCACCAGCACCTTCTAAACCCATTAAACGCTCGATAGTTTCTGCTTCCCCGGCTTTTTGGGCTAAAACTTCTAAACTTTTAATAGTAATTTCAGTGGTTTGGGAGGGATTACGGCGTTGCTGACGTTGTAAAAAAGTTCGACTATTTTTTAATTTGGCTTGAATAATTTTTCTAGCTGCTATCAATTTATCAATTGGTGTTAACTCTTGTTGATAACGAGATAGGCGACGATAACCACGCTCAATTGGCATTAATCTTCCATAACAGTATCCCATTCGAGATAAATAGGCAATGGGTATATCTCGCCAAAGACAAGTACGAATTGCTTGGGTAGTAATTTGTGATTTAC
>JANMGZ010000589.1:0-4134 GCA_031374905.1 Dolichospermum sp. OTE_70_metabat_362_sub | reverse complement strand
CTGATAAAGCAACTTCAAAATGATCGAAACCTCTCAGTTGTCGGTAAGAAATTGCCCTGTCTGTGAAGATAGAAGCAAAGCATTTATGGCAAGATTCTAATACGCTTTTGATGCCATGAACATTTAGGTAGGTTTCTTGTTGTCCGGCAAAACTAGCATCTGGTAAATCTTCGGCTGTGGCACTGGAACGAACAGCTACATCCGTATTAATACCATATTCTTGACATAAACTTAGATAGGATTTAGCGATCGCTTCTTGTAATTCTAGCGGAAATGGGGTTTCTAACATTAATGATCTGGCTTGTTTGCCACATTCTTGCAAATTAGCCATATCTTCCACATCTAAATCTGCAAAAATCTTTCTCAGTTTTGCTTCTAACCCAGCCGCAGTAATAAAGTATCTATAAGCATAAGCAGTAGTCGCAAATCCCGTGGGAACTTTCACACCTTGGGAACTGAGTTGTTGAATCATTTCCCCCAAAGAGGCGTTTTTGCCACCTACTAGGGGAATATCTGCAATTCCCACAGCATTAAAAGGTAATACTAAAGCTTCTTGGATAATTTGGCTATTTTCTTGGTTACGTTTAATTTCCAACATATTCGGAGATTCCTTAAATAGCTACTGTTATTTAATTCAGAACCTTTGAGTGGGTTTTCCTGGTTCTAACCCATTCTGTTTATACACGGTTATTTTGAGGATTTTGTGAGGATATATAGCAGGGAAGAAGAAACAGAATTTACTACCAGTTGTCTAAGCAAAATCCTATATTTACGATACCTCTAGTTTAGAGTGTAAATAAATGTAGAGGTAATATAGCGAAATATTACGTAATATATTGTTCTGGTAAGTATCCTCACAATTTCCTCATAGTTGAGAGTTAAAATAGAAGAATATACATAACAAGTTTTAATTTATCTCAATTCATTACATGACTTCATTTAGACCAACACTTTTAATAACAGGATTTAAAACTACTATGCCTAACTGTCCTTGCTGTTCCGACTCTTTGTTACACCACATCCGTGGTGCTGAAAGTTACTGGTTTTGCCGCAGTTGTTGGCAAGAAATGCCAGTATTAACCCAGCGTCACACCGCTGAAGTCCCAGAACCTGTTTTAGCAAAACTAGCTAAAAAAATTGCCCCACCAGAACCTCGTCTCGGTTCTTATTGCTTAATTGCGCCAAATTCTTTCCAATCTAGATTAGAAGGAAAGTGGAATAGAGATGTTGTAAAAAACGTCCCTACAGAAGTTTAATTTGTGTTTTGCGGTGAAAATTATCTTGTTAAAGCTGGAATACAATTTATTTATTACCAACTAAGATTTCAAGAATGATTGACCGCAGATAAAGACGGATAAATTAATAGATTTATTAGTTTTTACAATATCTCTGTTCTACTGTTATTTATCACCAAATCTGACTTAAATCTAAAACAAATCCGGGTAATAAATCTTCCCCAGTTAATGTTTGGGGATTATCCAATTCTTCTACAGCTTGACCAGAACGATAAATAAATACTTTCCGTTGTTTTCTATCAATTAACCAAGCTAATTTAACACCATTATCTATATATTCTTGCATCTTCTCTTGTAATGGTTTTAAATTGTCGCTAGAAGAACGTAATTCAATGACAAAATCAGGTGCAATGGGAGCAAATTTATTCTGTTGTTGTGGGGTTAAACTATCCCAACGTTCTTTTTTTATCCAAGCAACATCAGGAGAAACATCTTTCCCATTCGGAAGTTTAAAACCTGTGGAAGAATCAAAACCTTTACCTAATTTTGTTTGTTTATTCCAAATTCCTAATTCCACAGCAATATCAAAGTTTCTATTTCCTGTATCGCTACCAGTTGGTGGCATAATTATTAATTCCCCTGCTGCTGTGCGTTCAAATCTTAAATCACGGTTATTTTGACAGAGTTGGAAAAATTGATCATCTGTTAAATTGATGTTTAATGTTAGCTGAGGAGGTAAAGTCGTGGTGTTCATTGATTATTACACTTTTACTCTATTGGTTGTAAAAAAGATTGAACCACATTTATTGCTCACCAAATTTGACTTAAATCTAAAACAAATCCAGGTAATAAATCTTCACCAGTTAATGTTTGGGGATTATCTAATTCTTGAACTACACTATGAGGACGATAAATAAATACTTTTCGTTGTTTTCTATCAATTAACCATCCTAATTGTGTACCATTATCTATATATTCTTGCATTTTCTCTTGCAGAATCTTTAAATTATCAGTTTCTGAACGCAATTCAATGATAAATTCAGGACAAATAGGAGCAAACTTTTTCCTTTGTTCTGCTGGTATTGCTTCCCATTTTGTGCGGTTTATCCAAGCTGCGTCGGGAGAACGGACTGCACCATTAGGTAATGTAAAACCACCACTAGAACCAAATCCTATTCCTGTACCATTTTGTTTTGTCCAAACACCTAACTGAACAATTAAGTTAAAATTGCGTTCCTCTGTTTCTGAACCTGTGGGGGACATAATTAATAAATCTCCTATTTGATTACGTTCAATGCGAAAGTCCCGATTTAGCTGACAGAAATCATAAAAATTATCATCAGTCATGATAATATTTGGTTGCATTTGCAATACCATTGGTAAAATTTCTAAAGCTACAGATAATTGTGTGACCATAATAATTAAAGATGGTAATAAAGTTTCAGATCCCAGACTTCTTTCTTATATTATAAACAAGTTATAATTTAATGGTAGAAGTCGGGGATCTTAATGTTTTAAAATTCTCCAGCTAAAGCAGGAATACACCTTTCACACAATAATGGATGTTCTGCTGATTCACCAACATGGGTAGAATAATTCCAACAGCGATCGCATTTCTGATATGATTTACCATCATCTTCGTAATCTGCGGCATTAACTACCCCAATATCCCAATTATCCTCACCTTGAACCCGCAGAGTTTTCAATCCTTTTAATATTTTAGGAGAATCTAATAATTGCACCTCAGAAGTTAGGAACAAATACCTTAATTCATCAATTCCATTCCCACGAACATTTAAAGGTTCAATAGCAGCGCGTAATTTTTCATCACTGAGATAAATCAAAGTGATAGCTTCTAAAGAAGAACCAATTAGCTTTTCTGTTCGCGCTTGTTCTAAAACCTTATTAACATCACCGCGAATGCGTCGCAGT
Organism: Dolichospermum sp. OTE_70_metabat_362_sub; assembly: GCA_031374905.1. GTDB lineage: Bacteria > Cyanobacteriota > Cyanobacteriia > Cyanobacteriales > Nostocaceae > Dolichospermum. Next base: position 967 of record JANMGZ010000589.1, on the reverse strand, counting down.
GTTTTCCAAAATTCTGCTAATTCGGGATTATCCCACTTATCATCAACCTGCACCCAACCAGCTTGAAACACTGATTTATGAGCCGTTTTATAGGGGATAAATTGCCAGATATCTTCCGCAGTATGACATAAAACTGGAGCGATCGCTCTGGCTAAATTCTCCAAAGCAATTTGCAACACCGTTTGACAACTGCGACGACGGAAAGCATCAGCCGAACTGATATATAATCTATCTTTCGCAACATCTAAATAGAAATTCGACAAATCCACAACACAGAAATTCTGCACAGTTTGGAAAAAGCGGAAAAACTGGAAACTATCAAAAGCTTCCGTCACCTCATTAAACACCTCACGAATGCGGTGCAGCATATATTTATCCAAATCTGGTAAATCATCAAAAGCTACAGCATCCTTTTGAGGATCAAAATCATGCAAACTACCCAACAAAAACCGCGCCGTGTTGCGAATCTTATTCCTAACATCAGCTAATTGCTTGATGATGTTACCACCCAACCGCACATCACCAGAATAATCAACCGAAGAAACCCACAACCGCAAAACATCCGCACCATAAGCAGGTTGTTGTTTTTGGTTAGTCCCACCTTGAATCATCAACTGAGGATCTACCACATTCCCCACCGACTTACTCATTTTTCGTCCATTTTCATCCAAGACGAAACCATGAGTTAACACAGTTTTATAAGGTGCAATGCCATTAACCGCGACACTGGTTAACAAAGACGATTGAAACCAACCCCGATGTTGGTCAGAACCTTCCAAATACATATCCACAGGATAGCATAACTCCGGTCTTTGCTTGGCCACCGCTGCCCAAGAAGAACCAGAATCAAACCAGACATCCATTGTATCTGTACCCCGGCGGTAAGTCTTGCCATTATGACGATATGTTTCCGGTAACAACTCCTCAACCGACAACTCCCACCAAGCATCAGAACCCTTTTCGGCAA
>JANMGZ010000587.1:0-4993 GCA_031374905.1 Dolichospermum sp. OTE_70_metabat_362_sub | reverse complement strand
TCCTCGATGGCTATGCAGCTACTCGGCAAATTCGCACCAAAGAACAAGAATTAGCATCTAGGCAAATAACTACCTCCACAAAAATCATTGCTCTAACTGCAAGTGCATTTACAGAACAGCGTCAAAAAACCTTAGATGCAGGTTGTGATGATTTTGTCAGTAAACCATTCCGTTGGGAAGAAATTGTGGAAATTCTATCCCAGTACCTACAAATAGAATACTTCCATGAATTAACATCAAAAAATACAAACAACTCATCCTCAGTAACTTACAACTCAACCGCTATTTTTAAGAGAGAAGATTTAGCTATTATGCCTGTTGAATGGACTCATCAATTATCTGCCGCTGCCGCTCAAGGTAATGATTTCCGATGTATTGAATTGATTGCTCAAATCCCCTCGGAGAAAACTTCGCTAATTATAAATTTAACTCGATTAATTGAAAATTATCAGTTTGATAAACTGATCCTCCTTATTCAAAGCCCAGAATGAATTTAGCCGCTAAGGAATGGGACAGAATTAATTACATACAATTGTCTTTCTGTTCCCAGTTAAGACTTTCCTGAATCTACAAATGAATTAAATTTTGTCCACTTACTCATAAATAAAATACTGAATATGAATAAACCAGATAAAACATTTTTAGCAGATATTCTCATTGTTGATGATAAACCTGAAAATATTCGCTTCCTATCCGATTTTTTATCAAACCAAAATTATCAAATTCGCAAAGCCATCAATGGACAAGCAGCATTAATGGCTGTCAATATCCTGATGCCAGATTTAATTCTCCTAGATATTAATATGCCGGGAATGGGAGGATATGAAGTATGTAAAATTTTGAAAAATGATCCAGCAACAAATTCAATTCCTATTATTTTTTTAAGTGCTGGTGATGATATTACTGATAAAGTTCAAGCATTTCAAGTTGGAGGTATTGACTACATTACTAAACCTTTTCAACTGGAAGAAGTGCTAGTAAGAGTTCAAAATCAATTAACAGTTCAACAATTACAAAATGAGTTGAAAAATAAAAATGAACAGCTAAAAAACACAATTATCCAATTACAAAATACCCAAAATGAACTAATTCAAAAAGAAAAGCTAGTGAATGCCAGTCGCATTACAGCGGGAATTTCCCATGAAATTAATAATCCTTTGAGTTTTATTCTTGGTAATCTTAATCCTGCATTTGAATATACTCAAATATTGATTAATATAGTTCAACGTTATCAACAAGGATTTCCCGACGCAAATTCAGAACTTAACAATTTCATTGAGGAAAGTGACCTAGATTTTTTGATTCAAGATTTTACCAGAATTATGTATTCTATCCGCACGGGAGCAGAACGAATTAACTCAGTTGTTGCGGCAATGCATATTTTTTCTCGTCTTAATCAGTCAGGAATTAAATCCTTTAATGTCTGTGAAAGTATAGATAGTGTTCTCATGACATTAGGTAATAAAATTACATTAACCAATGAATCGTCTCTAATTTCAGTTCGCAGAAATTATCAAGATATCCCTATGCTAATGGGTCAGGCAAATTTATTTAATCAGGCATTTCTAAATCTTATCCAAAATGCTATTGATGCTTTTGATTCACATTTAATTTCCAAGATGGATAGTTTATTTACCCCTACCATTTGGATTACTGCAAAAACCACAGAATCAAATCAAATAATTATTAGCGTTAAAGATAATGGTATAGGCATTTCCGAAGAAAATGAACTTCATTTATTTGAGCCATTTTTTACGACAAAATTAGTCGGAAAAGGTGTGGGATTAGGTTTATTCACTAGCCACCAAATCATCACTGAAATTCACAAAGGTACTTTAACTTATCATAATTGTCCTGAAGGAGGCTCAGAATTTGTGATGGAAATTCCTATTAACCCAAGTTGCTAGTTATAACTATAAGCCTTTTAGCTCCCCCCAAATCTCCCTTAAAAAGCGGGACTTTGATTAATTTCCACCTTTCTAAGTCGGGTGAAGCGGTATCTAATGGAGAAATAAATCGGAATATTTGTAACTAGCAACTTACGTTATTACAGCTATTTAATTTCAAGTTATCTCATGTTTAATAATAGGTTAAATTGCCCATTTGAGCATCTCTTCTTAACGAAGATAATGATTTAAAATCACAAAAATTGTTTAATCGGAAACTCCGCGGCCTTAATTGTATTGCATCTAATTAATAACTAACGGGATGACATTATCAAACTTTGTCAGTAATAATAGATGTTAGTAAAAAATCACATATTGATTATCAGTAAATATGAAACGTCGTGAATTTATAAATTGGGTAGGATTAGGTTGTTTAGCTAGTTCTTTACCTGTCGCAATTGCAGCCTGTTCCCCCGAAACAAGTACATCAGCTAATGCCGCTACTAAAGGCTGGCAAAAAGTGGGTACTGTGGCACAATTAGACAAAACTGGTCAACTATTAGTAGAAAATTCACCTATCGGCGCAGTATTGGTAGTTGGCACATCTAAAGCCGCCAAAAATTTGATTGCTGTTAATCCTACCTGTACTCATCAAGGTTGTACGATCCCCTGGAACGCAAAAGAAGGTAAATTTGTCTGTCCCTGTCATGGTGCAAAATTTGCTCGTGATGGTAAAGCACAAGAAGGTCCTGCTAAAAAACCGCTGAAAACCTACCAGGCTAAAATTGAAGGTGGTTCTGTCTTTGTTAAAGCAGTATAAATTGAATAGAACTTACGGAAAATAAAGGTAGCTGTAATTTCTAAATTGCTGCTACCCAAGAATTTAGCAAGTATTTTTGCTAATGTGATGATGTAAATTAAATACTGGACAGCCAATTAAATTAAATTAAAATTATACAGATAACCCGTTAAATTAATAAGAGTCATAATTTTATACTTAGGTTATATCAAAATGCGTCTAGAGCAGTTGCAAGCCTTTTTGGCGATCATTCAAACAGGTAGCTTTCAACAGGCCGCAAAACAATGTGGTGTGACTCAATCAACTATTAGTAGGCAAATTCAGGCATTAGAAGCAGATTTGGGAATAGAACTATTTCATCGCAGCACCCATGCCAAATTGACATTGGGGGGTGAACGGTTACTTCCTCGTGTGCATAAAATCTGTCAGGAATGGGAATGCGCTACACGGGAATTAACAGATTTAATGGGGGGAAAGCAACCAGAACTATGTATTGCAGCCATCCATTCAGTCTGTGCTTCCTACTTACCACCAGTGTTACAAAAATTTTGTCATCATTATCCAGAGGTACAATTGCGAGTCACATCATTAGGAAGCGATCGCTCTCTGAAAGTCCTTAAAGATGGTTTAGTAGACTTAGCAATTGTCATGCACAATCGCTTTTTAATCACCGGCAAAGAAATGTCCGTAGAATTGCTATACGAAGAACCCATAGAAGTCCTCACCGCAGCTAATCATCCCCTAGCTGAATATGAATTCATCCCCTGGTTAGAGTTAATTCGTTATCCCCAGGTAGTATTTAAAGATGGTTATGGAATGCAACGTCTGATTCAAGATAAATTTGAACAGATGAAAGCTACACTCAAAGCAGCCTTAGAAGTAAATACCCTAGATGCCTTTCGGGGAGTTGTTCGTCAAGGAGAACTCATTGCATTACTTCCCCAGTCAGCATTAATAGAAGCTAGATATGATGCTACCCTAGCAATTCGTCCCCTAGCAGAAAATAGTAATTTAGGTGATAATTCCAGTCTGACTCGTCGGGTAGTGATGGTAACAACCCAAGATCGTCTTCACATTCCCCCAATCCAATACTTTTGGCAACTTGTCAAAGATAATATTCCAGAAATAAAAAATGGTAGCAGGAGTCAGGAGTCAGAAGTCAGAAGTCAGGAGTCAGAAATCAGGAGTCAGGAGTCAGAAGTTAGGAGTCAGGAGTCAGAAATCAGGAGTCAGGAGTAAAAGAGAATTGTGCAAGAAGACTCCATAACTACCTGGGTGTTTGCCATAAAGAATAAAGAATAAAAGAAATCTGGACTATCAATTATTGTCTTTTTCCACTAACAACTAAACAACTAACAAATGACTCATAAATTTAGAGAATTTATCCAAAAAGTAGGTAGTGGAACTCACACATCAGATAATTTAACTCGTTTTGAAGCGGCTACTGCCACAAAAATGATGTTATTAGGTGAAGCCACACCAGCGCAAATTGGCGCGTTTTTAATTGCTCACCGCATTAAACGTCCCACAGGTGAAGAATTAGCCGGGATGTTAGACAGTTACTATGAAATCGGACCCAAATTGCTACCAATAGACCAACCTGTGATTGTTTTAGGTATACCCTACGATGGTAGAACTCGCACTGCACCAATTAATATAATTACGGCTTTATTATTAGCTGCTGCGGGACAAGCTGTAATTATGCACGGAGGAAATCGCCTACCCACTAAATATGGTTTACCTTTAATCGAGATTTGGCAAGGTTTAGGAATAGATTGGACTGGTTTATCACTCGCACAAACTCAGCAGGTGTTTGAAGAAACAGGAATTGGTTTTATTTACACACCCAAGCATTTTCCTTTAAATCAAACTTTATGGGAATACCGTGATCAATTGGGTAAACGTCCACCATTAGCGACAATGGAGTTAATTTGGTGTCCCTATGCGGGGGAAGCTCATATTATTGCCGGTTTTGTTCATCCACCCACGGAAGCAATGTTTCAGGAGGCTTTGGGTTTAAGAGGAGTGAAGAAATATACTTTTATCAAGGGTTTAGAAGGTAGTTGTGACCTACCACGCGATCGCACAGCTATTATCGGCTTATCCTCATCCAACCCAGAAACATTAACTCGGCTACAACTCGCACCCCGTGAATATGGCTTTGTAATGAAAAATGTTCCTCTGACTACTACAGAAGAACTCATCCAGGATATGCAAGGGATTCTCACAGGAAAAGCCAGCGAATTAAGGCAAACAGCCCTATGGAATGGTGGTTTTTACCTGTGGCGGAGTGGTGTTTGTTCAGATA
>JANMGZ010000580.1:0-2833 GCA_031374905.1 Dolichospermum sp. OTE_70_metabat_362_sub | reverse complement strand
CATAAATTAACACACCTTGACTATTAACAATAGCTAATTCAGTTAAATTAGGATTTCCTTCGGTATCTAAAACAACAAAATCCATATTAATTTATTTATCAGTAGATCATCATAACACCTGTGCTGATTATATCATAAATTCTAAAAAACCGATTTCAACAGATATTCAGTTCCCAAACCCCAAAAATAATCTGGAGTTTGGGTAAAAGTTGATAATTATCAATTATCAATCATCGACTCAGCTATTACCTACGTTTACCAGAACGACGTGGTGTAGGTGAACTAGGACTAGACTTTTTATCACCTGCTGTTGTGCGTGAAGAAGGCTGTCTAGGCGACTTTTGAGAAGCAGATTTAGGCGCAGAACGGCGAGTTCGCTGATTTCCCCCGCCAGAAGGAGCTTTCCGTCCATTGGGAATTGGTTCAGCCTGAATTTCCGGGTTGACTCCAAAACCAACCACCACTTCTTTAGGTAAACGCTGCTCAATGAGTTTTTCAATATCCGCTAATAAATGATGTTCATCAACACACACGAGAGATATCGCTTGCCCTTCCGCACCAGCGCGTCCAGTCCGACCAATGCGATGCACATAATCCTCAGGGACATTAGGTAAATCGTAGTTAATAACGTGAGGAAGTTCGCTGATATCAAGACCACGCGCAGCAATATCAGTTGCTACCAATACCTGTAAAGTTCCATCTTTGAATTTAGCTAAAGCGTGAGTTCGCGCCCCCTGACTTTTATTACCGTGTATAGCTAGGGCTTGAATGCGGTCTTCACCCAACTGCTTCACCAACCGGTCAGCGCCATGCTTGGTGCGGCTAAACACTAAGACTTGATACCATTTATTTTCCTGAATCAGATGAGAAAGTAATTGCCGCTTGCGATCGCGGTCAACATGATAAACTTTCTGTGATATTGTGGCCGCAGTTACGTTACGACGTGCCACTTCTATCATTGTCGGGTTATTTAGTAACCCAGCCGCAAGAGTTTTGACTTTATCCGAAAAAGTTGCAAAAAATAGCAAATTTTGGCGCTGTTTCGGCAAGAGCGAGAGAATGCGGCGAATATCATTAATAAAGCCCATATCCAGCATTCGATCTGCTTCATCTAGTACCAACACTTCCACACGAGACAGGTTTACAGTCCCTTGTTGAACATGATCTAGCAATCGTCCTGGGGTTGAAACTAAAATATCTACGCGGGTTCTCAATTTCTGTTTTTGAGGACCAATACTCACTCCCCCAAACATCACCATTGAATTTAAATTTAGGTATTTACCATAATCACGAACACTCTCTTGTACCTGTGCAGCGAGTTCACGCGTAGGGGTAAGAATTAATGCCCGAATTGGTGGGAATCCATGAGAATTGCTGGGAATGCTTTTATGGGCAGATAACTGATGTAAAAGAGGTAGCGTAAAGCTGGCAGTTTTACCAGTACCAGTTTGCGCTCCAGCCATAATATCACCACCAGCTAGTACCACAGGAATAGCCTGTTTCTGGATTGGTGTAGGTTGATCATATCCCCGTTCAGTGACAGCACGGACAATTTCAGGGGACAAGCCGAGATTAGAAAAAGACATAGAACTCCAAAAATAACATCGGCCTGTCGCCAATCACGGCTTCAGTCTTAGGCGGACGAATGGTTTAAAATGTACAAATGGGCAGCACCAAGACTAGGAGCAAATGCCACAGTTTAATATCATAGCAGAATTATGATAAAATCTGAAACTTTAGAATTTGATTTTGTCTGACTACCTACCGCTATAGGCAAATTTAAAGATTCTTTGAGACAATTTTCTCAATAAATTGTTTCTAAAACTTTTCCTAAATTAGATTTAACAAGACAACAAGTATTGAATGTATAAGGTTAGAGTTTACCCCTTTCCGTTATGGTAAGATGTGGCACTATTACTTAGCCAAAGTTGAGGGGTTCAGATGTCAAGTTGACAACGTTCAAACATTACAATCTTGGTTAAAGATATTTATCGAACATTGGTAAAAATCAGGATGACATGACAATTATTTATGCGACTAAAAAAAATGAACAAACTAAATATTATTATTAGACAAGCAACCATAAATGATCATCAAAGTGTGACAAATTACGCCATCAAACTAGTTGATCAACATCAAAATTTCAATCCATTCAGATTTGTTGCCTTTGAAAATCACGAACAACAGCTTTTTAATTTTTTTGCAAAACAGATTACCAATCCAAAAGCAATTGTCTTAGTGGTGGAAGTAGAAAATGAAATTGTTGGTTACTCATTTACACGGTTAGAAGAACGCAGTTTAGTTGATATTGCACCAGAAGCAGCATGGCTTCATGATATATACATTGATGAATCTGCGCGGGGACTAGGAGCGGGAAAATTGCTGTTAGATGCTTCAGTAGATGCTGCAAAACAGTTAGGTTCACAGGTATTATTGCTTCAAGTGGCCGCACAAAACGAATTTGCAAAGCAGCTATTTGAAGCTAATGGATTTAATGTTGCTACTTACGAGATGATCAAGAACTTAAATTAATAAATCTATCCTGTGTCTTAACAGCTAAAGGACGCGTTAAAATATAAATATCTTAGTTAAAAATATTTGTTCAACACTGGAAACGCAGGAAATGAAGGTCAGCTTGACTAAGGCATAACAGAATAAGTCCAAGTGAATTGATACACTAGTGGCAATCTGAATAGCAATTATTCATATCAATATCCAGAATTTAACCTCCAGAGTTGGTTAGCAATGGTATCATTCAGGTATTACAAAAAGTAAAGGGCAATTTTACTATGACCAAAGCACCTGTTGCTCCTGTGGTGCTAGTCATTCTAGA
>JANMGZ010000555.1:0-10847 GCA_031374905.1 Dolichospermum sp. OTE_70_metabat_362_sub | reverse complement strand
AAATAAATTGGTTCAACATATAATAAGGATTGCTCAATCGGAACTATTAAAAGATTACCTTGAATTATTCTAGAACCTTGGCGATTCCAAAGGGAAATTTGTTGAGAAATGACTGGATCTTGATTAATTCTAGCTTCAATTTGTTCTTGTCCATAAATTAACCGTTCTTTGGGAAAGTTATATAATAGTAATTTGCCATAATTTTCGCCGTCGGAACGTGCTGCTAACCAAGCAATTAAATTAGTCCGTTGTTTAGGTGTGTAGGGAAGTAAGAGGATAAATTCTTCAAAAGAGACGTTAGGGAGACTGGTAATTAAATAATATGGTTCAACTTTACGGCTTTCGTTACCATAGATTTCATTGGGAATTTGCCATTGATCTTCCCGATTATAAAATACTTGGGGATCTGTCATGTGATAGATCATTAAACGTTCGGACTGAATTTTGAAATAATCTACTGGATAGCGAAGATGACTGCGGAGATTAGGGGGTAAATTCCGCAGAGGTTGGAACATTTGGGGAAATATTTTTGACCAAGCGGTAATTAATGGATCTAAGGGATCTGCAATATAAAATTTAACTGTGCCGTTGTAAGCATCAATGACGACTTTAACTGAGTTGCGGATATAGTTAATACCGTCTTTACCTGTGTCAGAATAGGGATAGCGATCGCTTATTGTGTAAGCGTCAACTATCCAATAAAGATAATTTTCTTGTTCTGAAAATTGTTGATTTTGATGGTCTATATGGGCATCTGCCACAACTAAATAAGGATCACTATCAAATTTTAAAAATGGGGCAATAGTGCGAATTCGTTCGTTAATATTTCGTCGTAATAATAATTTAGTTTCTGGAAGAAAATCTCTAGTAAATACCATTCTCCAGTCTTTTAAATATATAGAAAAGAGCCATCTTTGCCATAGCGACTTGATATGAATACCACCTAATCCATCATAGCTATTATAAACATTATCACTGCCACTAGGATAATCTAATTCTTTAACTTTTGTCCCAGTCATGACGTGAGTATTACTAATTTCTCCATAATAAATTCGCGGTTGTCCGATGGGAATACTTTCCCGGATATTGGCATTATAAGTATTTAAGACCCTACCGTTTTGGCTAATATCTTTGACAAAATATTCTGGTAATCCACCAGCAGCAACGGTATTAACTGGACTCATAGTAAAACCATAACCATGAGTATAGATCATATTTTGGTTTATCCATGTTTGCGCTTCTGGGGGAACATCTTGATAATTTAATTCCCGAGCGGCAATAAGTACCTGTTGTTTTTCTTTTTTGTCTTTTTCGAGGTTACTTTTGATTAAATATCTATCAATATCGGCATCAGGAAATTTATAATAAGGGCGAATTTGTTGTAATTGACGGTTGGTTTTTAATAATGGTTCTTTATCCCAAAGACGAATATTCCGAATTGTGAGATTATTGGCTTTGATATCAGCTTCTGTGAGGTTTCCTTGGGGGTTAAATGTTTGAGAATCAACAATATCTAGATTAAATGCTTGACGAGTTAGGGCAATATTGCGCTTTATATAAGGTTCTTCTTTTTGTAATTCATTTGGCTCAACAATAATTTTTTGTACAGCCATAGGTAAAATAAAATTACCTGTGACTATCAAAGTTATATAAATACCTAAGCTATACAATACCCAGCGATGATGTGAATATTTTTGTTGCCAAAATACAGTTAGGCATAATAAATATAAGGCTACAGCTACTGATAAAACACATAATATTGTATTTGCTGGTAATTGGGCTGTAACATCGGTGTAACTAGCTCCATAACTGACACCACGAATAGAATAAAGAAGTTGATAGCGACTAAGCCAATAATGTAAAGATATTACTAACATTAAACAGCCAGTTAAGCCTGATAAATGGCGGGTTTGTGGAGCAGAAAATCCTGGAAACCTGGCTTGACTAAGGCTATTAGCTGATAATAAATAAGTGAGAGTAACACTAATAAAGCCATAAAAAGATAATCCTATTAACCAAAATTCTAAAACTTCCCAAATAGGCAGTGAGAAAATATAAAAACTGATATCTTTGCCAAATAATGGTTCGGAATTATGAAAAGCAAGATTATGAAAAGATAAGACAATTTTTGACCAATATTGAGGTATTATCCATCCAAAAGTCAGACTAAAAATAATAGCGATCGCTCTGAGAAAAAATTTGCTATAAATTAATATAGCTATAGACAATCCCCCAACTAATCCTAAGTACCAAGTTTGAGAAATTATCTTTTTTGCCAACTGTCCAATTATCTCTAGTCGAAATAGCAGCGGCACTGATAAATTGGATTGATTAACTTTCTCTGGGCAATATGAAATGGCAATTTCTCCATATTCTATTAACATTAAGCAAATTAATATACTCAAGCCTAATGTTAGAGGTAAAAGCCATCGTAATTTGATTGTAGCGGTATAGTTAGGCGATTGAGCAATTTGATTATTTGTGTGATAATGAGGACTAAGAAAAAAGGTTAATTTTCGACTAATTTTTATTTCCTGTACTGGAATTGAATTAGGAAATTGGGAATATTTCAGCCTTTGAGCTAAAATTAAATTTCCTAATAGATAAACAGCACTCAAGCTAACAATAAATAGCCATAAACTACCTTGAGTTAAAAATTTTAAGAAAAATACTTCTATATAGCCAACTTCCTGAAACCAAAAAATTTCTGCTCCCAAATGAGCAATTATATCTAAGAATAGCCATAAACCTAGACATACTATAAAAACTCTAATAGCTTTCATTTCTAAAAGATTGCTTTGTCAAAAGATTATCCCAATCTTGATTACAAATGTCGGAATTTAGTATTGCTAAATCCTTACCGACTTGCCAAACCACTAAAAAATTAAATGATTGATACAGCACTTTACGATGTTATGAAGTACAAAGACCCCACCCCAACATAACACCGGGGAGTGCTGTAATCATGTTAAAAAATGTTGGGTTTTCTTGCGTCAACCCAACCTACATTCATGAAAAAGGTGGTAATTCCTTCAAAATTGTGAAGCGAATATGGTTAATAGCTAAGTCACCCAGGGAAACCTCTTCTTTAGTTAAGCGGACTCCGTCTCTGGTTAAGGTTTCAAAAGTTATACCTTTACCAATTTCGATATGATACCAACATAAGCCCATAAAGAACCGTGTAGGATATGGTCCACCTTCTTCCAGATCATCAGGATTGGATTCCATTGGTAACCAACCAATCCCCGGAATATAAAACTCTAACCAAACATGATTAAAATCGGGTTGGAGGGGAATTCCTTGATGTTCGGCATAAACGGGACATTTATATCTACCAACGGTGCGGCAAGGAATACCATTGAGGCGACAAAGTGCTAGTAATACACCTACATATTCACCACAAGAACCAGTCCCCCGATCTAAAGCTATATCAGGTGAATCAATATGGGGTTTAATGGCATAAGACAATTGATCATAGACGTAGTTGCGGATAGTGTACATTTTCCGTAACAGGTTAGTTTCTGAACAAACTGCTGTGCGGGCTGCACGGATAACAATATCTGTATCCATTGCTAAATCATCATCATCTACCAAATAGCGAGTTTTTAATTCTGGTGACAGTTCTGGTACATCTTCCACATCTTTAGGAGTGATGCGATGTTTAATACCACGTACTTCTACTAATGCCTTCCAGCCAAATATGTGACGTTCACTGGGGGCAAGGCTATCAAATTTAAATACGGCTACCCGTTGTCCGTCAATGATTTCTTCTGTGAAAGGTAAACCAATTGGTTCAACTTGTTGGACTTTTTGCCGTTCTGTTTCTGAGGGGAGGGCAATCCGCCATTCTATATTAGCTAAATAAACTTCATCAAGGGGGGAAATTTCTTCAACATAAGACATTTCTATCAAATAACCATTGGAGAGGGCATAGCGTTTATCCTCTTGGTAATGATATTGTAGGGAATGGATGAATGTGCGATCGCGGTACGTTAATTCAAAACAGGGGTCAGCATTGGGATTATCCCGGATATAAGGTTCTTCGCTGGAATATGCCACATAAATACGCTCTTTGCCTTTGTCATCTTGTCCATTAACTGCTATACCTGTAGGAGAATCAAAAGGCGTGAGAACACTAAAACGGATTTCTCCAGTTGCCCTATCCATAGAGTAAACTGTTTGTTCCGTGCGATCGCATACCCACAAAGTTTCTTTACTAACGGCCAAATTTTGGATACCGACACCAGGGGCATAAAATCTCGTAATTTCCTTGCGGGTATCACGGTCAAAAATCAAAATATAGCCAAGTCTTTGGCAACTCACATAAACGGTAGATTCCCAAACAGCAACACCATCAGCAGGATAGGGTAAAGTAACAAAATGCTCTAAACCTAAAGATGCTAGTTTGCATAAATAGACACTTTTATCACGAGTCACCCACAGATCATCCTCCCACACCGCTAAACCAGTAACTTCTTGAAATTCGCGGACTTGGTGGGGATTGATGATTTTGCTGTTATCGGTAAGAGGGTCAATTTCTAATAAATGACCTTTAACCGTATCAATAGCAATAAGTCTATCTTTAATGAAAGCAATACCGTAGAGGGTAGCAGCAGTAACTGGTCTGATTATTTTTTGCCCAAACATCTGGCTTACCGTCAAACTAGGTAGGGGAACACTCATAAATTATTATTTATTAACAACAGTTGCTATAGAGTCAGGAGTCAGGAAGAAGGAGTCAGGAAGAAGGAGGAAGAAAGAAGAATTTTCTCAATGACCAATGACAATTGACTAATTCCACATTTTCGGACATCACTAAATTATGATCGAGTTTTGTAACCATTCCTTGTAACTTACACGATGTCTGCTCATTCTTTACCTGAATCTACCAACCTCTGGCATGGTTTGGAAGTTGATAAAGCCTTAGAAATGCTGGATAGTGACGCAAACAGCGGCTTAACGTCCCCAGAAGTTGAACAGCGTCGTCAGAAATATGGACTCAATGAACTCGAAGAACATGGAGGTCGTAGTCCTTGGCAAATTTTGCTAGATCAGTTTACCAATATCATGTTATTGATGCTGATTGCCGTTGCCTTCATTTCTGGCTTTTTGGATTTGGTGGCTTTGACTGGGGGGACATTAAAACCCGGTGAAGTGCCATTTAAAGACACAATTGCCATTATGGCTATCGTTATCCTGAATGGGATTTTGGGCTATGTGCAAGAAAGCCGGGCTGAAAAAGCTTTAGCAGCCTTGAAAAAACTATCTTCTCCCTCAGTGCGAATCCTGCGTGACGGTAAACTGGGAGATGTAGCAGCGAAGGAGCTAGTACCAGGGGATGTGATGCTACTGGAAGCGGGTGTACAAATAGCTGCTGATGGTCGTTTGATAGAACAGTCTAATTTGCAAGTGCGAGAATCGGCTCTTACAGGTGAAGCTGAAGCTGTCAATAAGCAAGCCATCCTCACATTACCAGAAGATGCACCATTAGGCGATCGCCTCAACTCAGTTTTTCAAGGTACGGAAGTTATTCAAGGCCGGGCTAAGGTGCTGGTTACTAACACCGGAATGCGAACAGAACTAGGCAAAATTGCCGCTATGTTGCAATCTGTGGAAAGTGAACCTACACCTTTACAGCAACGCATGACCCAATTGGGTAACGTTCTGGTTACTGGTTCTTTAATTCTTGTAGCCATAGTAGTTGGTGGCGGACTTATTCATGATCTAACTAAAGGCATAGGCTGGAAGAATTTACAAGAATTAGTGGAAGTTTCTTTAAGTATGGCGGTGGCGGTAGTTCCTGAAGGTTTACCCGCTGTAATCACCGTTACCCTGGCTTTGGGAACTCAGCGTATGGTCAAGCATCATGCTTTAATTCGTAAACTCCCAGCCGTAGAAACCCTTGGTTCTGTAACTACTATTTGTTCTGATAAAACCGGGACTCTGACTCAAAATAAAATGGTGGTGCAGTCTATCTACACCAATAATTCTACCTTTCGTGTCACCGGAGAAGGTTATACCCCCATTGGTGATTTTCAGTTAAATGGTGAAAAAGCCAGTTTAGATGAATGTCCAGAAATTTCTGCTTTGCTTGTTCCCTGTGCTGTTTGTAATGATGCTGTTTTGCAACAACAACAAGGAGTATGGGCAATTTTAGGCGACCCCACTGAAGGTGCTTTAGTCACTTTGGCAGGAAAAGCCGGAATTGAACAAGACCAATGGAGTAGTAAATTACCTCGGGTGGCGGAATTTCCCTTTTCCTCCGAACGGAAACGCATGAGTGTGATTTGTCAACTAGAAGCTGTGGCTACTGGAGAATCTTCTATCACAGCTATTGACCCGGCTATTACTGGTTTTGTGGAATCTGAACAATACCTGATGTTTACCAAGGGTTCACCAGAGTTGACTTTGGAAAGGTGTACAAAAATCCATTTAGGTAATCATTCAGTTCCTATTAATGACGAACACCGCAGCCAAATTTTGGTAGCTAATGACCAACTTGCGAGTAAAGGTTTGCGGGTCTTAGGTTTTGCTTATAAACCGCTGACGGAAGTTCCCCCAGATGGTTCAGAGGATACATCTGAAGTGGATTTGGTCTGGTTGGGGTTGGTGGGAATGCTAGACGCGCCCCGTCCAGAGGTGAGGGCGGCTGTGCAAGAATGTCGCCAAGCGGGAATCCGTCCGATTATGATTACTGGCGACCATCAATTAACTGCTCAAGCGATCGCTATTGATTTGGGAATTGCCCAAGCAGGTGATAGAGTCCTCACTGGTAAGGAATTACAACTTCTCAGTGACCAGGAATTAGAGGAACAGGTGGACTTAGTTAGTATTTACGCCAGAGTTTCCCCAGAACACAAATTAAGAATTGTTCAAGCCTTGCAACGGCGCGGGCGATTTGTGGCTATGACAGGCGATGGTGTGAATGATGCTCCTGCCCTCAAACAAGCTGATATAGGCATTGCGATGGGCATCACAGGTACAGATGTGAGCAAAGAAGCCAGCGACATGATTCTCTTAGATGACAACTTTGCCACGATAGTTGCAGCCACTAAAGAAGGTCGAGTGGTTTATACCAATATTCGCAGGTTTATTAAATACATCTTGGGTAGTAATATTGGGGAAGTTCTCACCATTGCGGCTGCGCCATTATTAGGTTTAGGAGGCGTTCCCCTGACTCCTTTGCAAATTCTCTGGATGAATTTGGTAACAGACGGTTTACCAGCTTTAGCATTAGCTGTAGAACCACCAGAACCTGATGTAATGCAGCGTCCTCCTTTTAGTCCCCGTGAAAGTATTTTTGCTAGGGGTTTGGGTTCTTACATGATTCGCATTGGGATTGTTTTCGCCATTATTTCAATAATTCTCATGAAATGGGCTTTCGATTATACTCATGCAACCGGGTATCCAGGAGATAAAGATACTTGGAAGACAATGGTATTTACTTCATTATGTCTAGCGCAAATGGGTCATGCGATCGCTATTCGCTCTAATAATAGACTTACCATTGAAATGAATCTTTTTTCTAATCCCTTTGTCTTGGGATCTGTAATTGTCACGACAATTTTGCAATTGATGTTAATTTACGTTCCACCTCTGCGAAGTTTCTTTGGTACTCATGAACTCAGTCTTTCAGAATTAGGAATTTGTATTGGCTTCAGTGCTTTAATGTTTGTCTGGATTGAAGGTGAGAAGTTATTCTTCCGCTTTATGGGCAAAAAAAGCGTTTAACACCAATTGATAATTGACAATTGACAATTGACAATTAAACCACTCAAGGTTTAAATACTCTTCTTTTTAATGGGAACAAAAGATAAAAGTTTTCCATTTTCAATCCTCTTCCCGGCAGGAAGAGGTAATTGTCAATTGTCAATTTTACATTGTCCATTGTTGAACAATTAGTAATCAATATGTACCTGAAAACTCTACACCTCAAACAATTTCGGAATTACCAAAACCAAAAAGTTGAATTTACCGCTGCTAAAACTATTTTAGTGGGTAATAATGCTCAAGGAAAATCGAATTTGTTGGAGGCTGTGGAGTTATTGGCAACATTGCGATCGCACCGGATGGCACGCGATCGTGATTTAATTAAGGATGGTGAGAAAATTGCCCAAATTCATGCCACCCTAGAACGGATTCATAGCCATAGCGATTTAACTCTCACCCTCCGTCGTCAAGCGCGTCGCACCGTGGCTATAAATGGGCAAATAGTCCCCAAACAAATGGACTTTCTCGGTGTTCTCAATGCAGTAGAGTTTTCTAGTTTAGATTTAGAATTGGTGCGTGGTAGTCCAGAAGGTCGTCGTAACTGGCTAGATACGCTTTTAATTCAATTAGAACCAGTCTATGCTCATATTTTGCACCAATATCACCAAGTTTTACGCCAACGCAATGCTTTTTTAAAACGTTATGTTAATACCGCAGAAAAATCTCTACAATCAGAATTAGCTATCTGGGATGCACAATTGGTTACTGCGGGGACAAGGGTAATCATCAGAAGAGATAGAGCTATTAAAAGATTATCCCCCATCGCTTCTGCTTGGCACGCTAGTATTAGTGGAGCATCTGAAGTTCTGCAAATCAATTATGCTTCTCATGTTCCCCTCGAAAAAACCTCTCCTCAAGAATTGCAAGCGGCTTTTTTTGCTAAACTACAACAAAGAACAGTTGCAGAATTACATCGAGGTATAACTTTAGTTGGTCCACACCGTGATGAAATAGAACTAATTATTAATCAAACTCCTGCGCGTCAATATGGTTCTCAGGGTCAACAAAGAACATTAGTTTTAGCTTTAAAATTAGCAGAATTACAATTAATTGAAGAAGTAATTAATGAACCACCTTTATTATTATTAGATGACGTTTTAGCCGAATTAGATCCATCTCGCCAAAATCAATTACTAGATGCTATTCAAGACCGATTTCAAACCTTGATTACTACCACTCATTTGAGTGCTTTTGATGCTCAATGGCTAAAATCTTCCCAGATTTTATATGTAAATGCGGGAACAATTGATAATTGACAATTGGGTAATTTTCTTATTCCTCCTGACTCCTGACTGGGCGCAGGCTCTGCGCCCCTACCTCCTCAACTATGAATTATATTTTAACTGAAAATGAAATTACATCTTTAGGTGCATCATTAAGAGCAATTGCACCTAAATTACTCAAACAAAGCTCACAAGAAGGTAAAATTAAAATCTGGTTTCAAGGGGGAGAACCTTATTTTGATATATTTTTTGAATTAAATAATCATGAAATAACGTGGTTTCAATTTACATTAAGGGGAAAGTCACTATCCTGGTCTATCAATAAACAAATATTGAAAACAGGTATTACTAATGAATTAAATATTGATGATGTTAGTTTTTATGCCGCTAGTAAAACTGTTAAAAACGATCATGAATCAGATAGAGAATTTATTAAGTTAGTAAAATCAATTCTCCAAACCAAGCCAGAAGAAGAAATTTTTGTCAAAGCACTAGCTTTATTTTAAAGTTTATTCATGAGACCAATGACTAATGAAATTTTTCTAATCTTTTAAATATGTGTAGAATAATTACAGTGAGAACAGCACCCATTAATCCCAATTGCCATAAACCACACCCAGCAGCAATTCCCAAAGCCGCAGATACCCAAATTGCGGCGGCGGAAGTCAAACCATGAATTTCCGGTGATTTTGATGTTTGGGAAGATTCACGTAAAATTTCCCCAGCCCCCAAAAACCCAACCCCAGCCGCAATACCTTGAACTACGCGACTGAGAGAATCAGGACTAAGTTGTGTGCCACCTGTTTGGATAGTGATAAGAGTAAACACGGCTGAACCCAAACTTACTAACATATGGGTTCTTAAACCTGCCGGTTTGTGTTTTAGTTGTCGTTCTAAGCCAATTATAGCTCCAATTAATACAGCGAAACACAGACGAAGACCAGTGTTTAGCCAGTCACTACTGGCAATATAGTAAGGGTTGATCAAGTTTTGTTGGTGATAAGTAGTTTGACAGTGGAATTTATGAAATTAGCAATAAAATCAGGTGTATTGTCTATACTAATTGGTAATATAGTAACAAAAAGTATGTAATAAATATTATTTAATAAATTGAGTGGATAAACTCTATTGGCTTGACCAAATTAAACTACAAGACCGCGCCAAAGTTGGCGTTCACGCATTCGATTTAAGCAAAATCAAACAACGGGGTTATCCTGTTATCCCTGGTTTTGTAGTCGAGGCGGATGTTTTGCGGCAATTTCTAGAAACTCTTCATAGTTACGAGTCTTTAATTGCTGATTTACCCTATTCTTCTCTACATTTAGATGTACATAATTGGCGACAACTTCAACAGGTAGCCGGGCGCTTACGTCAAGAAATTATTTCAGCGACTGTGCCACCTCATTGGGTGACGACAATTTTTCAAGCTGCGCGACAATGGCAAAGAAGTAGTTTAATTTTGCGTCCAAGTTTGGCAATATCAAATAACCAAGAAATGAAAAATGTATCTGGGTTATTAGAACCAGTATTTTGTCCTTGTGAAGAGGAGGAAATAGGTATTGCTTTAAAACAGCTTTGGAGTCAGTTATTCCGGGCTAGAAGTCTACTATATTGGCGCAGCGTGGGGATTAGTTTACCAAAAATCAACTTAGGGGTATTAGTCCAACCGGTTGACAATGCGATCGCTTCTGGTATTATAAATACTAAATCATCAGCATGGGATATTGAAGCTACTTGGGGTTTAGGATTGGCAATTACCAACGGTGAAGTATTACCAGATGTTTATTACATAGAACCAAAAACTGGCGTAGTTATAGAACGACAATTGGGTAATAAAATGTTGGCATATCGTCT
>JANMGZ010000522.1:0-13413 GCA_031374905.1 Dolichospermum sp. OTE_70_metabat_362_sub | reverse complement strand
GTTTAGTGCGGTTGAACCTATCAAGTGCCGCACTAATCCCATGTTGGTTAATTTGGGTGTGTTCCTCGATGATGAGAAAACAGCGGGAAAGCCAGTTAAGTTAGTGAGGATGCGAGTAGCTGTTAAAGCGGTTAAGCTGTTATTTAAAGAGCTAATTTTACCGAGAAAAGTTCTAGAATGAATACAAAAACATTCATAGCAGCCCAAAGGTACGAGAATGCCTGATGGGTTATTGATAAAACTAGTTCAGGAGTTTAAGAATTTATGACACAAGCAACTCAAACTCAACAACGCGGAATTCTATTATCTGAATCTGCATTGCGTCAGGTTAAGTCTCTTCAAGATAAGCAAGGGCAAGATTTATGTCTACGGGTGGGAGTTAGACAAGGTGGTTGTTCGGGAATGTCTTATATGATGGATTTTGAGGATATCAGCAAGATTACCCCTGATGATGAGGTTTTCGATTATGATGGCTTCAAAATTATCAGCGATCGCAAAAGTCTACTTTACCTTTACGGCTTAATGCTCGATTATAGTGATGCCATGATCGGTGGTGGTTTCCAATTTACTAACCCCAACGCTGCCCAAACTTGCGGCTGTGGTAAGTCTTTCGGCGTATAATATTTGAGGAGTCAGGAGTCAGGAGTCAGAAGTCAACTAACAACTGACCACTGACCACTGACTAAGAACAACTGACAAATGACTAAGAACAAATGACTAATACAATTGATTCCCTATTTGATACAGGTTTAGAACGTTATAAAGCTGGAGAATCTGTAGAATCTCTGATTCCTGTATTTAAAGAGGTATGCGATCGCTCTCCTAAAGCCAGTTCTGCCTGGGTTTGTCTCGCTTGGTTATATCTTCTTGATAACAAAGGTAAATTGGCTTTCAACGCTGCTAATAAAGCGGTAAAACTCAATCCTCAAGACCCACAAGGAAGAATTAATCTGGCTTTGGCTATGCTAGAAACAGGTCAAAAAGGTTTGCGGGAACACATTGATATTGCCCAACAATTGATATTTGTCAATGAAGAATGGCAAGAAGAAGTTAAAAATAGTATTGAAGATGGTTTAACCAGAAAACCTGATTGGAAAAATTTGGAAAAAGTTAAAAAATGGTTATTTGAAAAATAATTGACAATTGACAATTGACAATGGACAATTACCAATCACCAATTACCAATTACCAATTACTAATAAAAATGAAAGACAAATTATTAAACTGGCTCAATTTGATCTTAGTCGCTGATGTTTTTCTAGTGATTTTAGGTTTTGGGTGGCTGGTTATAGCCGTGATTGGTGATGCTTCTGGAATCAATTTAGGTTTAGATTTGTGGCACAAACTCTGGATGCCAGTATTTAATCCTGCTATTGGTATATTGATGGGTGGTGCGTTATTCAGCGGTATTATTAGCTGGGTATCTAAGAAGCTAACCAAAAATGAGTTGTCGTAAATTTTACTCATTTTTAAATAACTGGATTAATCGGCTCAAAGTAGGGGTTTAGCATTGCGCTTTACCCCTACAAATAATCCACAAGAAATGGAAAGTCCAGAGATAACAATTAATTTGATTGATAATCTTGACAACCAATTGCTTCTTCTGTATTCGCAATGTATGGATTTACCGTACATTTAAGACGATAATTATTAGTAAAAAATTGGCAATTATGACAGGGGATTTTGTGCATCTCTCGAGCAGCTTTAACAGTCTCTTTTGTTGCTGTCCATAAATTCAAAAATACCAAAACAGTCACAGTCCAAGCTATGATAAAGCAAATCGGAATCAAGAATGCTTTTATCCCCTGAATTAGAAAATATACAAAATTTAACATGGCAATTAATAAAACAAGTGAGGAGTTAGAAATTAATATAACTCCTCACTCCTCATAGCTCACTTCTAGCTAAAGATATATTAAATTAAACGCCAGCGTGACCTAATGCAATACCTGTTACCAACATTCCCAATACCAAGAACGGTTGGGCGCTGGCTTGATATTTAACATCATTGGCTATGGGGTCACGGAGAAAATACATATCTTGGAAAGTGATTTGGGGAATGATTAATAATACGAGAATAGCTGCATATAAATTCTCGTGAATACTCACCAAATAACCTGCAACCAAACCTTGAAATAAGTCAATCATGACTACACAAATCAAAGCCGCAGTTTTTATCCCAAACATAACTGGTAATGATTGTAATCCTAATTGGCGATCGCCTTCCACACTTTTAAAATCATTAACAATGGCAATCCCTAAACCTGCCAAACTGTAAAATAGAGTCAGAATCACAATTTTCCAATTCAATTCCCCAAATAAAGCATGGCCAGCCCACCAAGGTAAAGCAATGTAACTTGCACCTAAAGCATAATTGCCTAACCAACCATTTTGTTTTAATTTCAATGGTGGTGCAGAATAGATATAGGCGATAAAAGTCCCAAACACAGACAACATTAAAACAGTAGGAAATGGATGACCAGCCCATAAATCTAAGGTGTAAGCCACGCCATATCCTAATAATACTAAAAGCACGAATTGGCTAATTACTTGCTTTTCCGAAATTTTCCCCGAAGGTATGGGACGATAAGGTTCATTAATCGCGTCAATTTCCCGGTCATAATAATCATTGATGGTTTGGGTATAACCAGTCAATAAAGGACCAGAAAGCAACATACACAGGGCAGACTTCAAAACATTTTCTAAAGTCCAGGTATAGTTACCAGAAGAAGCCGCACCGCAGACCACACCCCAAATTAAGGGAATCCAGGTAATAGGTTTCATCAACTGCAAGCGAATTTTCCAAATAGAAGTTTCCCCAGCACTTGCACCTTTCATTCCCAGCAATTGCCGAGTTTTCGCATTGCGGTCTTCTGCAATTGTGACTTCTTGATTTGTAGATTCTATAGCCTCATTCGGCTGAGGATTTGGATTAATGGGAGTTGATTCAGACATAAGGTGTAATGGATAATTGACAATTGATAATTGACAATGGATAATTGTCAATTACCAATGACTTAAAACGAAATTATCAAATAACTATTTTGAAACTTTGCGCCAGTGACAGGTTTACCACTTAGAGCCGGGGGGAGGAAGATATTACGCCTTTGATCTCCAGCTTCTACCGTGACTTCTGGACCCTGTTGAGTGAGTTTTACCTGCTTTTTGTCGAAACCAGGTAAAAATAACCGTACTTGGCGATTATGTACGTCAATTTCAATCGGTGGGTTAGCTTGTAATGCTTGCTCCACAAAGTTGGGTAAAGCATCTATGAGCGGTTGCCATTCCCCATTTAAAACATCAGGAACTATGCTTATAGGTAGAGGTGCAAATTCCTCTGATAAATTAGTATTTTCTCCACCAGCAACTAAAATTGCTCCCCCAATAGTTAAACCAATTTGTTGAGCGCTTCCCCATAAATAACGGGAATTTGCCACATCAATAGGTTCTGATGTTGTCACCAAAAAAGCAGCAACGCGCCGAGGATTAGCTAAAGCCGCTTTACCTTCTTCCAGAAAATTATTAACTTGGTTGGTGGGTTGAGAGAAATTATCAGCAGTCCAATTAAAATTAAACAGGCTACTAATTAAAGGTTGGGTTACAGGAGATTCGGTAATTGTTTTCCCTAAATCGGAATTTACAAACAATTGCCTAAATCGTCGCATATACCAACTTAAAGATTCTGGCATTCCCAACATTCGCAAGGTGGAAGCATCGCCTGTACCATCATAGATAATCGCGTCATATTTGCCACTAGCATCATATTCACGAATCGCGTTGAGAGCGAGGGCGTTATCCATCCCTGGTAATGCTACCAGTTCTTGCCCATAAACCTCTTTAAAAATCGGTGTGCGGAGGTATTGAGCCTCCAGTTTTTTCACTTCTTCCCAGTTGCGTTCTAGCAGTACAGATGCTTGAAACTGTACTGCTTGCAGATTGGGAGAGATTTCCTGGGGGTCAGGAGTCAGAGGAGTATTGAGTAGAATTGGCAATGTTGGATCTGCTAGTCCTGCTAGGAGTACCCGTTTGCCTTGTGTTGCCAAACTAATGGCTGCGGCGATCGCTATCTTACTGCGAGCGATGCCGTTTTTGCCCAAAAATGTCAGTATCAAGGCCATTAATCAATTTCCAATTTTGCCGATCTTTTCAATTACAACTTAGCACTCAACCAATCTTCTTCGCCTCTGCTATAAGTTGTTTTGACTAAGCTGGTTTGATTTCATCTTCAAAAAACCAGGTGGAGAAGTTATCGTCAAACTTGACCACCACACCGATTCCTGCCCCGTCAGTGACTTTGTAGCCAGAGATAATGCCAACTTTTCCGAGTTTTTGAGCGATAGTAGAGGATACGCGATCGCGCAAACGAATCACCTTAACTTTCTGTCCGATGTCCATGATCTAGTTACAATAAAATAATCCAAATCTCAGTGTAGCGGAATCTGGCACTCTGATTTCATTGTTCATGGCTTAAAATTAAATCAGTAAGCAAGTAGGTATACTCTTATGTTTGTTACAGCCCAACAGCTAGAACAACAAATGCCCGACGCGACTCGTTTATTAAGTGATGAGCCGGAAATGGAAAGTTCTTTACATTATATGCAGTTGCTCATGCTAGTAACTAGTTTAGAGTGGTTATGGCGTGATCAAAATGATTTTTTTATTGGTGCAAATCTGACTATTTATTTTAGTCGTCAGCAATTAAAAAATCGAGAATTTAGAGGTCCAGATTTCTTCTTAGTCAAAGATACAGAAAAACGTCCCCGCAGTTCTTGGGTTGTTTGGGAAGAAGATGGACGTTATCCCGATTTGATTATTGAATTACTGTCAGATAGTACAGCAAAAGTTGACCGGAATTTAAAAAAAGTTCTCTATGAAAGTCGCTTTCATACCCCAGAATATTTTTGGTTTAGCCCCGAAAGTTTAGAATTTAAAGGGTTTAAAATAGTAGGAAATCAATATCAGGAAATTGTCGCTAATAAACAGGGATTACTTTGGAGTGAAGTCCTGAATTTATATTTAGGTGTGGCAAATAATAAACTTCGCTATTTTACATCTGAAGGTGATTTAGTCCCAACACCAGAAGAAGCGGCTACCAAGATCCAAAAGGAAGCCCAAGAAGCCCACAATCAAGCCCTTGAAGCAGAACGACAAGCACAGGAAGCTCAAAATCAAGCTCTTGTAGCCGAACAGCAGTTAGCAAATGAAAGAGAGAAAGTACAAATTTTAGCCGCACGTTTACTATCTCTCGGTGTAGATCCTGATAGTTTAAGGTAAGCAAATATGTATGAACATAATCCCCCCTTGTCGCCCAAAGAAACCATGCCGACAATGTATGATTTACCCAGTGAATTAATAGGAGAATCAGGATTGCCAGACGAATTTCATTGTATCCAAGCAGACTTACTTAGTGAAACTTGTCAACCCGTCAATTGCTCATCTGAGGAGATTTTACTAGCCAGCGACTTAAACCTTTATTACGATCCTCTTCACCCTGGTTGGTATAAACGCCCGGATTGGTATATGGTATTAGGAGTTGCTAATGCTAACCAACAAGAAAATTTACGTTTAAGTTATGTAGTCTGGCAAGAAGGAATTGCTCCTTTTTTAGTAGTTGAATTACTTTCACCAGGAACAGAACAAGAAGACTTAGGACAAACATTGCGGGAAGTAAATAAACCTCCAACCAAGTGGGCAGTATACCAAAACATTTTGCGTATTCCCTACTATGTCGTTTATGACCGCTATGAAAATAATTTTCGGGGATTTAAACTTAATGGCGCTCGTTATGAACCGATAAATCTCTCAGAAAACCGTTTTTGGTTAGAAGAAATAGAAATGGGTTTAGGTTTATGGCAAGGAAGTTATCAAAATACAGAGGGTTTGTGGTTACGTTGGTATAATGCTGATGGTTGGTTGCCAACTTTGACAGAGAAGACTAAAAACGAACGCCAAAGGGCTGATGAAGCGGAGGCTAAAGTAGCAATTTTGGCACAACGGTTAAGGGAATTAGGTATTGAGCCTGATAGTTTGTAACTAATTCTCAAAAAACATAGAACTTACACAAGTATCATAGCAAAAAATCTATTGTAGGGTGTGGTTCGGCAAGCTCACCAACCACGTCAGATATCAAAAATCTACTTATTTACCAGATTTAGGCAATTTGACGCATCTGAACAATGTGCAAGTTACAGAAGTCCTCAAGATAGCTAAAATTTCAATTACTTGAAAATTAATCGTTAACAATTGCACTTGTATAGTATAGAATGCCCAAATGACTTTTTTCCGGTGTGTAATGGTGCTATAAGAATGACACTCTCCCTGAAAGATAATTTAAATTGGTTACAAGTACAGCGTTATTGCGAACTCCTGCACGTATTGGTAGCAAGAACCCTAAAAGTCCGCTACCGAGGTTCGTTTCTGGGGGTTTATTGGTCACTATTGAACCCCTTAATTATGACAGGTCTGTATACTGCCATTTTTGGTGCTACTTTTGCATCCTACTATGGTAACTCCATCATTAACTATATGTTGGCAGCACTGACAGGACTATTAGTAATCAATTTTTTCTCAGCTTGCACATCCCAAGCTTTAACCAGTGTAGTTGGTAATGGTGCATTATTAAATAAAATTCAGTTGCCAGTCAGTGTTTTCCCGGTATCAATGATTGCATCAAATGTCTTTCAGTTTTCCGTGGGAGCATTTCCGTTACTGGCAATTATGACTTTGATTAATTCCAAAAGTCTAGTTAATGTCATAGCTTTGGTATTTCCATTTCTAGCACTGATTTTAGTTTCTACAGGAGTTGGTTTCTTAGTCAGTGCTTTGTATGTATTTTTTAGAGATTTACCTTACTTTTATGAGTTAGTAGTATTTGTAATTTGGATTAGTAGTCCTATATTTTATCCAGCAGCTATTGTTCCCAAGCAGGTAAAACAATTTTTAGGTTTAAATCCTTTATCCCCAATTATTGAAAGTCTACGTCAGATTACTTTATCAGGCTCTTCACCAGATTTAGGTTTAATATGGGGGGCTTTACTGAGTGGCATCATTATTTTAGCCTTGGGATGGACTTGTTTTCATTTGTGGCGACATCAATTTATGGATCTGTTATAACATAGCTAAATTGTCCAGAGTAGATCTTGATAGTTTATAATTAACTAAAGATAGTAATTTATCCTAATAAAATATATGGCTTTAACCGCACAAGAAATAGAAGCATTAATGCCAGATTGCACTGAACTCCTCAGCGACGAACCAGAAATGGAAAGCTCTTTACACTATACACAACTATTAATATTAGTAACTTGTTTAGAATGGTTATGGCGTGATCGAGAAGATTTCTTTATTGGTGCAAATCTTAGCGTTTACTATAGCCGACAACAGTTAAAAAATCGAGACTTTAGAGGCCCAGACTTTTTTCTAGTCAAAGATACAGAAAAACGTCCGCGTCTTTCTTGGGTAACATGGGAAGAGGATGGTAAATATCCCAATGTAATAATTGAATTACTTTCTGATTCTACAGCGAAAGTAGATAAGGGATTGAAAAAACAGTTGTATCAAAATCAATTCCGCACTCCTGAGTATTTTTGGTTTTCCCCAAATACCTTAGAATTAGTAGGATGGCGATTAATAGACAGTGAATATAAGACTATTTCAGCATCAGAAAATGCCTGGTATTGGAGTCAGGAGTTAGGTTTATACTTAGGAGTTTGGGAAGATAGGTTAAGATATTTTACTGTTGAAGGAAGATTAGTTCCTACACCAGAAGAAGCTAATTTAGAAGAAATTAGAAAAGCTGAATCTGAACGTCAGCGTGCTGATAAAGCAGAGAATAAGGCAGGTATTCTAGCTCAAAAATTGAGAGAATTAGGCGTTGAACCTGATAGTTTGTAAATTGATGTGCTTTACTGAGTGGCATCATTATTTTAGCCTTGGGATGGACTTGTTTTCATCTGTGGCGGCATCAATTTATGGATTTGTTATAAATGGAAGTAATTCGCCTGGATAATGTTTCATTGTGGAGAAGAACTCAAGAGGAATTTTCCTACGACTTGAAGAAAACGCTTTTATCTGTAGTAGAGGGTAAATATAGGCAACCTGCCAAGAAATTAGTATTGGATAATATTAACTTGGTGGTTGAAAAAGGCGAAAAGATAGGTATTATAGGCGCAAACGGTTCTGGTAAATCCACTCTGTTAAAAATAATTTCCGGAATTCTCAAACCGACATCCGGAATAGTAAGAGTCAGCGGTCAAATAGCGCCTTTAATCGAACTAGGCGCAGGTTTTGATCCAGAAATTTCGGTGATAGACAATATCCTGCTTTATGGTATATTGTTAGGTTTTTCTAGAGCTGAGATGAAAAAAAGAGCGCGTTCTATTTTGGAGTTTGCAGAATTGGAGGATTATGCTTTAGTTCCCGTTAAGGGTTTATCTTCGGGTATGGTGGCTCGTTTGGGATTTTCTATTGCGACAGATGTACAGCCAGATATTCTAATCTTGGATGAGGTTTTGTCTGTGGGAGATGAGGGTTTTAAGAACAAGTGTAAGCAAAGGATAGATCAGTTTTGGGAGGCAAATGCAACAGTTTTAGTAGTTTCTCATGATTTGAGCTTTTTGCAGCATTCCTGTGAACGAGCAGTTTGGTTAGACAAGGGAAACGTGAAGTTTACAGGTACATCTGAAGATGTAGTAAATGCCTATCTTGCTTGTGTGACAAAATAAGGTTATTAATATATGTATGAAATATCCCGAAAATTTCTATTTTGCTAACAAATTAATTTTTTTCCTGAATTAAATTATCTCTATTTTAGAGAAATAGCGTTTTACTTAGATACAAATTTAATTAATAAAAAGCTTTATTTTGTATTTTTTGTATATTGTATTTTTTACACATTTATAATCTTACTAATACTTTTCAATTTTAATGCACATAATGCCACAAGAAAATAAATCAATAGAATGGCTAAGATTAGCAAAAGTTAAAATATTAAAATCTATAGCTGATATATCCACACCATACTATCATGATCCAGATGGATGGAATTGTAAAAATTGGTGGTTAAAAAAAGCTGGCATTAAAATTGGTAAAGGTGTAGCAATAGATCACGGGTTTTACTGTTTAACGGGTTTAGAGTCAAACGTTGTCATAGAAGATTATGCAGTTATTGGAGTTGGTTTAAGAATTTGGAACTTTAATTCAGTAGAGATTGGTGCATTCAGTATGTTTGCTGCTGATGTAACTTTATCTAATGGTGGGCATGATAAAAATACTTTTGAACCGTTTTCTGGTATCTTAAAGATTGGCAAAGGTTGCTGGATAGGCAATGGTGCTAGAATTATTGGACCTTTAAATATTGGAAATAATGTTATCGTGGGGGCAGGTAGTGTTGTAATTAGAGATATTCCAGAAGGGGCAATTGTTGCTGGAGTGCCTGCTAGGGTAATAGGTATGCGTGAACTACCAGACAAGGTTTGGCATTTAGGTGGTACGTATTTCAATCCAATAACTTTTACAATTGTAGACTAAGGTATATATCAATGTTAGAAATCCCAGAAATACCCAATTACTCTATACTTGGATTAAACTACAGTGGTGTACACGACACTACTATTGCTATTGTTTCTCCTACAGGGGAAATAGTATTTGCCTCATCACTAGAAAGAATTTCTAGAGTCAAACAAGATGGAAGACTTCCTTCTCAACTGTTGGAAAATTTTCCTTGGGACAGAATTGCTAAGGTTGCCGTATCTACTCATGCTGAAGTATGGATACCAGAAAATACACGCAGTCTAGTACATCCATCACCTCTTCAGATTCCTAGAAATGAATTTCTTCAACACGGAGCAAAGTTTTATGAATACTTAGATACACTACCTGCTCCAAAAAAGTTTGTTTGCCATGAGTTAAGTCATGTTAGTTCAGCATTTTGGCTAAGTGGCTTTGAGCAGTCTCTGTGTTTTTCGTATGATGGGGGAATGTTTAATTGTCCTTGGTTTGGTGGGTTGTATCATGCTGATCTAAATAAGGGAATTCAACCTTTAGATAGATTTGCAGCCTCTCATTATGCCAAAATTACTAGTCTCTACACTGTTGTTACAGCTTTACTTGGCTTCACACCCCTGAAGCATGAAGGTAAGATAACTGGGTTAGCAGCTTATGGAAAGCCTAATACTAGGTGTTGTGAAATTTTAGAGGATCTATTTTATCAAGATTATTATTTAATGGAAATGATGGTGGAATGGATTTATCCATATTCATCTGAAATTAATCCTATATTTATGGTTCATGAAGAAAGAAAAAAACTTTTAATAGATAAGTTTCAGGGGATTAGCCGAGAGGATATAGCGGCTACGTTACAACATATTTCTGAAGAGCATATTATTTCAATCCTGAATAATGCTCTCAAGCAAGGGTGGAATTATGAATCTATATGTTTAGCAGGTGGTTTGTTTGCTAATGTAAAAATTAACCAGAAAATCAAAGAGTTTGGGTTTAAAAATATCTTTATAGCCCCACCGATGACTGATGATGGTGCTGCTTTAGGTGCTGCCCTTTATGTAGCATCTAAAAATCCAGGGTTTGATTCTAAAAAAGTAAACAATATGTTTTTAGGATATGCTTTTAGCGAGTCAGAAATTACTAAAAGTATAGATAAGTTTGGATTACAATTTGATAAAACTGACCATCCAGCCGCATTTATAGCAGATAAATTAATTTCAGGAGCAGTTGTAGGTATATTTCAAGGGAAAATGGAGTATGGTCCTAGAGCCTTGGGAAATCGGTCTATTCTTTCTCAAGCAACAATTCCAGATATTAATGATAAGTTGAACAAGAAACTTTGTCGGACTGAATTTATGCCATTTGCTCCTATGACAAGAATTGAAGATGCTAAAGATTGTTATGAAGGTTTGGATGGCGCTGAACATACAGCAGAGTTTATGACCATCACTTTTAACTGTACTGATTTGATGAAAGCACAAAGTCCGGCTGTAGTTCATATAGATGGAACTGCAAGACCTCAATTAATTAACAAGCAAAATCATCCTTTAATTTATGACATAATTACTAATTATAAGAAAAAGACAGGCATTAACTCTATTATCAATACCTCCTTTAATATTCATGAAGAGCCTATTGTTTGTTCAGCAGTAGATGCTATTGAAGGATTTTTATCATCTGGATTAGACTTTCTATACTTTGAGGGTGGATATATAATTGATTTTCAGAAAAATAAAGATATTGCACTTACATACTTACAAAATAATAGGGGCAGAACTTCTCAAAAGGAGCAGCGACTTCAAGCAATTAATTTAGAGCTTTTGAGGCAATCAGAAACTTATTTTTCACAACTTCAAGCAAAAGAAGCTCAAATATCTCTATTAGCTGCTGCTGCTGACGAGCGATTAAAACTCATAAAAAAATTAGACAAGGAGTTACGAAAACATCAATCTGGATAAATATTGAATGGTAACCGTTCACAGGGGTTGAGAATTTATTAAAAAACCTGAAAGCTTTGTCTGTTGGGTTTTTCAACCAACTTGACATATTAACGAATGGTTCCTAAATTGGCTAGAAAACGATTTGCAAACCGATATAGAGATTTTGCGAATTTTAAATAACCTAAAAAAATCAAATCTATAACGTTTTTCATGCTGTTTTCGTTGAATCTCATATAGAGCGTTTTTTGTACCCCCCGTGAACGCCCCGTGAACGGTTACACGCTACCAATTCTTTTTAGATGGATTCATTTGTTAATAATAAAAAATACAAAATAAAATGTCACTATATTCCAATCTTATTCGATCTAAATTTTCTTTAATAATTATTTTATTTAGCACTATAGCAATCTATCTGCCAGTCATTGTATTCTCTCATTGGGGTTTATTCAGTGATGCTGAACAGATAATACTTGCTGGGAGACAATTTTGGGCAGATCCTTGGAATAGATTTGATCTAATTAAGGGTTACTGGAGACCAGCTTTTCATATTCTTGATCTTATTACTTACAGGATGTTTGGTGAAAAGCCAGTATATTTTTATTTGCTTGAATACTTAATGTTTTTAGGTACTGCTATACTAGCGTATTTCAACTGCTTAACACTCTCATGTTCTAGACTCTTCAGTACTATTTTTGCTTTATTTTGGCTTATTTCATCAACGACCCTGGAAGTTATTTATACTCTTGACAAAGGAGAGGCAAGAATTGCATTTTTTCTTAATTTAGCTTTGTTTTTCTATCTTAGCCAGGACAGGAAATTATCAAAATTGAATTTGTCTGATTTAAAATCTGATTTAAAATATCAATCAAGTTTAATTAATGCAAAATCCATAATAGCTATAACTATCTCAGTTTTTTTTGCGGTTTTCACAAAAGAAACTTCTCAGATTATTCTTGTAAATTTAATTACATTGACAATAGCGACATTTTTATTAACCCCAGAATCTGAAAAATTACGAATAGGATTCGGTAAATTTCATGATAGTCCTAGAATTAAATTGGCTTTTTTCAATAACTTAGCTATTTTGTTCGCATTCCTATGTCATAAGCTATTCTTTTATTTGACTGGTGGAACTCTAGCGGACAATTACTTAAAAATAGAATATAATCTACAAGAAATTTATAACAGTACAATTTATTATACTAAATTAATACCTGATATAATTTTTATTCTTTTATTTTGTGTATTAAGCACCATATTTTACTTTACAAAATCTATTAAATATTCTAACAGAAACAACAAATTTATTTTATCCTTTAGTACTTTACATTCAGTTAATCTAACGATCATATCACTTGCTTATTTTATTGCACTGGTTAATTTTAGATGGAAGTTAGTTTATATCTGGTTTCCTATTAATGTATTTTTGATTCCAGCTACTTGCTACTATTTCACAAATTTTGTTAAATTTTGCCAAAATAAGTTTTTCATTAATTTTAATAAATATGCAATTGTTTTATTAGTATTTGTTTTTGTGTCCATCATCCCTGCAAGATTAATTGAGGCTCAAGCAATATTTAATTTGGATGCTCTTAAGGATGATTTATCTATATCCTTAGTTGCCTATAGAGCCAAACAAAAAGAGCAAACAGTAAATATAGTTTTTCCTTTCACAGTCCCAGAATCATTTGAGATAGGTGAAAGAATAGAGTTTTTTCTCCTTGAAAATTTTTTTAGCGTCTCTGAAGGCAGAACTTTTAAAAAAGGTGATCCTTTTAGGGTCTTTAATTTTCTAAAATACACTCCCGTTAATCCAAACTATACACGTCCTTCATTTTTTGCTTCTTATCTAAATAATACTAATTCGGATCAGTCTTTGGTATCAAGTTTAGCTGGGATGCAAATTTTTTCTTATGAAATATCCAAGTCATTGGGATCTCCCAAGGATGCTCAATGGAATCGAGGTATGCTT
>JANMGZ010000481.1:0-5187 GCA_031374905.1 Dolichospermum sp. OTE_70_metabat_362_sub | reverse complement strand
ATTGTCAGGAATGAGAGAATAAGCAGCTTGTTGAATTCTATCATGAGCAAATTTGTATTCAATGATTGGGAATTTGAGAAATTCTGAATAAGTAGCTGCTTCTTCTATATTTCCTATAGGTATGACTAAATTTTCAACAATTATTGGAAATAAATCATCTTCTATTTCTGATAATGATTTAGAGGTAATTGTCGCTAATATTTCTAAATTAAATTGATGACCAATACAGGCAGCTAATTTCAATAAATATTGTGTACTTTCTGACAATTTCTCAATTTTATTTGTCATTAATTCCACAATATTATCCGTAAAGCTCCGCGCTTGGATTTGCTCTAAATCCCATTGCCATTGTTGGTTTTGATAGTTAAACTTTAATAGCCTTTCCGTATATAGTGATTTCAAAAACTCATTCACAAAAAAGGAATTACCCCCAGTTTTAAACATTACTAAATCTGCCAAAGGTGCAACAATTTCTGTTGTACTTTTTAAAGTATCGCTAATAATTTGGGTGACAGTAACTAAATCCAATGGAGACAGAAAAATATAATTAATAATTAACCCTGTTTTGGCAATTTCATCTATTGTCAGCATTAAAGGATGGGTTGCACAAACTTCATTATCCCGATAAGCACCAATTAAAAATAATCCGGGGGAAGCAACACCCATTAATAATTGGATTAATTTTAAAGATGCCCCATCTGCCCATTGTAAATCATCCAGAAATAATACTAGAGGATGTTCTGGTTTAGTAAAAACGTTGATAAAATTTTGAAATACTAGGTTAAACCGATTCTGACATTCATTAGATCCCAGTTTAGGCAAGATGGGTTGTTTACCAATAATTAATTCCAATTCGGGGATGATTTCTACAATTACTTGACCATTTACTCCGAGTGCTGCTAATATATTTTCTCTCCATTGATTCAGTTTATTTTCAGTTTCAGTTAATAGTTGTTTGATTAATTCTTGAAAAGCAATAACAACAGCACTATAGGGAATATTTCGCTGATATTGTTCAAATTTACCACTAATAAAATAGCCCCGCTTTTGAGTAATTGGTTTATATAATTCTTGTACTAAAGCTGATTTTCCAACACCAGAATACCCAGCAATTAGCATGAATTCACTTTTATCTAAGCTAACACGCTCAAAAGCTGAAATTAAAGTTTCAATTTCTTGCTCTCTTCCATAGAGCTTTTGAGGAAGTTGAAATTTATGAGAAATATCATATTGTGCTAATGGAAAATCTGAAATAATTCCCTTATCTTGAATTTGCTGATAACATTCTGCTAAATCTGCTTGTAATCCGTAGGCAGTTTGATACCGATCTTCTGCTGTTTTTGCCATTAATTTCATGACTATATCGGAAATTAATTGAGGTATTTCTGGATTTACTTCAGATGGTGATAATGGTTGTTTGGCAATATGACAGTGAATTAATTCTAATCCGTCATTTGTGGTAAAGGGGAGTTGTTTTGTCAGCAGTTCATAAAAGGTGACACCAAGAGAATAAAAATCAGTGCGATAGTCAAGACTACGGTTGATTCTTCCAGTTTGTTCTGGAGATATATAAGCCAGAGTCCCTTCGAGCAGGTGAGGATTTTTGAGGGTGGTATTTTCCTGATTTAGTTGCGTCGAAATCCCAAAATCAATGATTTTTACCTGTTTAGTGCTAGGGTTGAAAATGATATTGCTAGGGTTAATATCTTTATGAATAATATTCGCTGTATGAATTTGCCCTAATGTTTGAGTAATACTAATAGCAATTTCGAGAAATTCTGCTAAATTAAATAATCGTTGTTGTTGCCATATTTTTAAAGATTCTCCCCCAAAATCTTCCAGAAACATCACCAGAGTATTTTGATATTTTTGCAAGTTATCCACTTTAATTACCCCTGGAATATCTACCAGAGATTTTGTGACCTGATATTCTGTACGATAGTGGGCAAGTTGTTGAGGAGTGGGATAATCTTCTTTGAGAACTTTGAGGATCAGGGTTTGATGATCCTGTTGCCGCAAAGCTCTATAAACCATAGAGTTTGCGCTTTCATGAATTTGAGCCTTGATCACAAAGCCAGGAATAATAAACATAAAACATATTTAATAGGACTAAACATCTTATTTCTTCCAGTATCGCTGGTATTTTAAATTTTGTGAAGATAGCTACAATCAAAACCTCTGCGTAGCTTTTCTTAGTCCTTCAGTGGTAATTCTAGCTCAAGACTCACCCAATCTGCTACTTAGGGTTTGCTGATAGCGTTAGCGTGGTGTAAGCCATAAAAGTCTTTTCGTTAGGGTTAGGAGTCGCCAGGAGGAAGAATTAGGAGCAGATAAGAATAGTCTCGAATCTGGGTAAATGAACGGTTTCATTTTTATATGAAAACAGTAATCCTCAATTATCCTCAAGGTACACTACAATTTATGGCACTAAGAGACAGAGCAGCAAATAAATAATTATCACTAACAACTAACAACTGACCAAATTATGATTGAATACCTGATTTTTCTGGCTATTTCTACCGCAACCTTCGCCCTGTTCGGACTAGGACTCAATCTCCAATGGGGTTTTACTGGTTTAATTAATTTTGGTCATATTGCTTTTATGACTTTGGGTGCGTATACAACAGTTCTATTAAGTCTCAAGGGTGTACCGTTACTGCTATCGGCGGTAATCGGGGCAATTGTCGCCGCTTTACTAGGTTTATTAATTGGTTTTGCAACTTTGCGGTTACGGGAAGATTATCTTTCAATTGTCACCATTGGTACAGGGGAATTAATTAGATTAATAGTCAATAACCAGGATTTGCCCGTAGGTAATACTTGGATATCGGGATCTTTCGGTGTGCAAAGTTATGTTATTCCTTTATCAACAACTCCAAATTTATTTTTCCGATTGGTAATGATTGGGGTATTAACTCTATTAACAGTAATCACATTATTTTCTCTATGGCGTTGGGTGCGGACTGCTCAAATTTCTGCTAGTAATAATATCCGTCGAAATAGTAGTATTAAACAAGAATTTACCTCTCGGTTAATAGTCGGAATTGCTTTAGGATTATTAGCTACTGCAATTTATATTGCTGGTGTGATTGGACTATATAATTATAATCCCAAAGCCGCATTAATGTTGTTTGTGTTGTTAATTTTGGCTTTTGTATTTTGGCGGTTGGAAATTTTAGTGCGATCGCCTTGGGGAAGAGTGCTAAAATCTATTCGTGAAGATGAAGAAGTCCCCAAAGCATTAGGTAAAAATGTCTTTTCCTATAAACTCCAATCATTAATGTTAGGTGGGGCAATTGCGGGCATTGCTGGAGCATTTTTCGCTTGGCAACTAGGCGCAATTTACCCTGACAACTTCCAACCACAACTTACCTTTGATGCCTGGATTATGGTGATTTTGGGTGGTTCTGGCAATAATCTTGGAACTGTTTTAGGTGCGGTAATTTTCTTTGCCTATGATGCCCTCACTAGGGAATTTTTACCGAAAATTGTTCCCTTAGATGTAGAACGGATTGGTGCATTTCGGATCATGTTTATTGGCTTACTTTTAATGGTGTTGATGATTTGGCGACCTCAAGGTATTTTAGGCAAAAAGGAAGAACTGACTCTTGGTAAATAATTATAAACCCCGATTAAGAAAAAATTACGAGTTTCATTGTTAAAATAGTTCATACAAGCCGTTTATGGGAGAAATAGCCATGACAGTTACAACTGCTAAAAAGATGACTTTGGAAGAATTTCTTAATTATGACGATGGGACTGATAATTTATATGAATTTGAGAACGGAGAATTAATTCCTATGCCTTCTGAAAGTGAGCTAAATTGTCGAATAGCGATGTTTTTAGTGGCCTATATTCTGAAATTAGGTATTCCATATTATCGGTTAAGAATGAAAACAGAAATTGCTGTGAATAGTCGGCAAGTGGGGGTGCGTGTTCCTGATTTGGTGGTGTTTTCTGAAGAATTAGCTCAGGTGATGCAAGGGGCTACACGCTCGCTAATTTTAATGGATATGCCGCTGCCTTTGTTGGTCGTTGAGGTAGTGAGTCCAAATCAGGAAAATCGTGATTATCGTTATAAGCGTTCTGAGTATGCAGCGCGGGGAATTACTGAGTATTGGATTGTTGATCCAATTGGGCAAAAAGTGACGGTTTTGGAATGGGTAGAGGGTTTTTATGAGGAGCAGGTTTATAGGGGAGATGATATAATTTGTTCGCCTCTATTTAGTGATTTAAAATTAACTGTGGCTGAGGTTTTACAGGGATAAAATTTGATAAACTCCGACAATTTTTATTTCATAACAATAACTAAAAATCAACAAAAAACCTAAAAATGAAGTTGAGAAGAAAATCATAATGGTAAATAATCAATCACCCCAACTACCTCTTTTAGCTGCTACCGGACTTTGTAAAAGTTTTGGCGGCATTAAAGCAGTTAAAGAAGCTAATATCGAAGTTATTAAAGGTAGTATTACTGGGTTAATTGGTCCCAATGGGGCTGGTAAAACAACCTTATTTAATTTACTCTCGAATTTTATTCATCCCGATAAGGGTAGAGTGATTTTTGATGGTGAACCCATTCATCAATTACAACCATACCAAATTGCCCAACAGGGATTAGTCAGAACTTTTCAAGTGGCACGGGCTTTATCGAAATTATCAGTATTAGAGAATATGCTTTTGGGGGCGCAAAAACAAACTGGTGAGAACTTTTGGCAAGTCCAATTTCAACCCCACATTGTTGCTAAAGAAGAAAAGCAATTAAAAGAACGGGCAATGTTTTTGTTAGAATCTGTAGGCTTAGAAAAAAAAGCCGCTGATTATGCCGGTTGTTTATCTGGGGGACAACGGAAACTTTTAGAAATTGGTCGGGCATTAATGACTAATCCTAAGTTAATATTGTTAGATGAACCTGCTGCTGGTGTAAATCCCAGATTAATTGATGAAATAAGCGATCGCATTTTAGCCTGGAATCGTCACGACGGTATGACATTTTTGATTATTGAACATAACATGGACGTAATTATGTCCTTATGTGATAAAGTTTGGGTATTAGCTGAAGGACAAAATTTAGCCGTTGGTACACCTACAGAAATCCAAAATAATACCAAAGTTTTAGAAGCATATTTAGGACAATGATATTATATTAGATATGCCCAAAAAAATTAGAGAACTGAAAAATTTATT
>JANMGZ010000474.1:0-13774 GCA_031374905.1 Dolichospermum sp. OTE_70_metabat_362_sub | reverse complement strand
TTGATACAAGTAACGATATAAGAATTATCTCTTTAATTCCGAGTGCTACGGAAATCATCGCTAAACTGGGTTTATTTGATGCTATAGTAGGGCGATCGCATGAATGTGACTATCCTCCAGAAATAGCAAATCTCCCAGTTTGTACCCAAGCCCGTGTGAATAGTCATGCTGATAGCAGTTCTATTCATAACGAAGTCAATGATATATTGCAATCTGCTCTAAGTATCTACAAAATCAAAGTAGATGTTTTAGAGAAATTGCAACCTACCCACATTATTACCCAAGATCAATGTGATGTCTGCGCTGTAAGTTTACCAGAAGTAGAAAAAGCAGTTGCCCAACTTACCCACGGTTCACCGCAAATTATCTCTTTACAACCCAACACTTTACAGGATCTTTGGGGAGATATTGAACGGGTTAGTCACACATTTGGAGTAGATTCAGTAGCAATACTAGAAAATTTAGAAGCCCGCGTAAGAATTTGCAAGCGTAAAATGCAAGGGCTTTCTATTGCAGAAATGCCTAAAGTAGCTTGTATTGAGTGGACTGATCCTTTAATGACTGCTGCAAATTGGGTTCCTGAATTAATTAACTTAGCAGGGGGAAAATCATTATTTAGCCTCATAGGTAAACCTGCTACTCATGTTAATGGGAAACATTAGTAGCTAGTAACCCAGATGTGATTATTTTTATGCCCTGTGGCTTTGATTTACAACGGACGCAGCTAGAAGCTGAAGTATTAACTCAACGTCCAGAATGGAAAAAACTCCATGCAGTCCAATCTGGAAGAGTTTTCATTACTGATGGTAACGCTTACTTTAATCGTCCTGGTCCCCGGTTAGTAGATTCTTTAGAGATTTTAGCAGAAATATTGCACCCAGATATCTTCGACTATGGTTATAAAGGAACTGGTTGGAAACTTTTGTGATCATTGCAGGTTAGAAAAAAGAAGTAATAAATAAACGTAATTTGTTCATTGCTGTACCATGTTGCATTAATTCATCCCGCCAATATGTAACACTACCTATTTATGTAGAGTCTGGTATACATTTAGGTAGGAAATGCCCACCCTAATATCTAATAATAACTCGCTGATTTCCGATAATGTACTGCTGTGACACCATCCTGATTTAACACTTTACCATCATTAACAGTAGCATAAACCAACCAATGATCACCGACTTCCATGCGACTTTGTACAGCACACTCCAGGTAAGCCAAAGCACCACTGAGAATAATACCACCATTATTGGCTTCCTCAGTTTCCAAACCAGCAAATCTATCTTGTCCAGGGGCGTAAACTTTCATAAACTGCTTGCGAATTTCTCTCCCTTCTGCCAAAATATTAACTACAAATTGGTTACCAGTGTGAGTCATAGTTTCCATAGCCCGGTCTTTAGCTACCGCAATAGTTAAACCAGGCGGGTTAAAACTGGCTTGTGTCACCCAAGACGCTAACATTCCTGTTTTAACATCATCTTGAGTCGCTGTAACCACACATATAGATCCAACAATCCGCCCTACTGCTTGTTCAATATTACTGGCAGGTTGTTTAGCAACAACAGCTTTTTTTGTTGCCCGTTTCAATGCTTGGGCGAAATCAGTTCCCGCTTCTTCGCAGGTTTGTAAGGTGACTTCATTGGGTTTGAATTTAACGCGAATAGTGTCAAAACCAAATCTGTAACCTGCGTCTTTGAGTTTGCTTTCGATTAAATCAACCGCTTCTCCACTCCAGCCAAAAGAACCAAATACACCAGCTAATTTGTTATTAGTCGCAGCAGAAAGAACAATTCCTAAAGCTGTTTGTACCGGCGTGGGTGCGTGTCCCCCTAATGTGGGAGAACCTATCACAAAACCGGCAGATTTTTCAATTGCGGCTTTGATTTCTTCAGGTTCGGTAAATTCGCAGTTGATAGATTCAACACTAACGCCGGCTTTAGTGATGCCGCGAGCGATCGCCTGTGCTAAAGTTGCAGTATTACCATAGGCAGAAGCATAAATTAAAGCTACAGTCATATCAGCGGAAGTTTGCTGCTTAGTCCATTCCCGATAGCCTTTGGTAATGTCAATTAAACCATAGCGCACCATTGGCCCATGACCAGTAGCGTACATTCGCACCGGCAAATCTGCTAACTTCTCCAAAGCGGTTTCGATTTGTTTGGCGTGAGGTGCCATTAAACAGTCAAAATAATAGCGTCTATCTTCGTTAAATACTTCCCAACCTTCATCAAAAACTTGATCTGAGCAAATATGCGCTCCAAATAATTTATCAGAAAACAAGATTTCTGTTTGCGGGTCCCATGTACAAAGTTCGTCAGCGTAACGGGGGTTAGGTGTGGGAATAAATTGTAAATGATGTCCTTTTCCTAAATCTAAGGTATCTTCACCCCGCATAATCAAAATTTGTAAATCTTCTTTTTCCAAAGCTGCACGTAAATTTATCGCCCCTGGGTTAGAACAAACAAAAGTAATTTGGGGGGCGATTTCTAGTAATGCTTTTAATGTCGCAGCGCGGTTGGGGTTAACATGACCAAGAATTACATAATCGAGCTTTTTGACATCAAACCGCTGTTGTAAGGCTGCGAGATAAATTTCGGTAAAAGTTTCGCCAGGGGGGTCAAGCAGGGCAATTTTATCGCCTTGAATGAGATAAGAATTAGCCGTTGTTCCCTTGGCTAAAGCATATTCAATTTCAAATCTTAATCTAGCCCAACTGCGCGATCGCAATACTATGGTATCTGTACCAATGGGCAATATTTGTACATCACGGGGTTTAGTTTCTGACATGGTTTTATTTCCTTAAACAATTCAATAAAATCAAAATTTGTAAATTACCTTCTTTTCCCCCTCCTCGCTTGCGGGGAGGGGGGACAAGAGTTGGGATTGGGTGTAATGTGATGATTTTGCATTATTTTATATTGCTATTTGACATTTTTATGGATTAAAGTACGTACAATTACCAAATTTGTGAACCGAATTTGGTTCAATTTAGTCAATTAATCTTCACTAAAGAAACTATGATCAGCACCAATTTTCAAAAAATGGGGGGGGTAGTTGCTTCTCTGGTAAGCATTCTAGCTCTTTCTAGTGCCGCACAGGCCATCACCTTCACAAGTCCAACTGGTCCTTATAATATCCCAGACAATGATGCAACTGGCGTAACAGCATCAATCACTGTCTCTGGTCAACCCAATAATATCAGTAGCTTTGATTCCGTGACCATTTCTGGATTTACCCACACTTATTACGGCGATTTAAGAGCCTTTCTTTCCAATGGCACAACCACAGTGCAACTGTTCCGTACAGAGAGTCCTGCTGATAACGCAACATTTACTGATGCTGGTGCTGATTTGAATGGCAACTACACCTTTGCCACTACTGGGGCTGATTGGTACACTCAGGCTGATCCAGTGCCATCTGCCACCTATGCCAGTTTTCAGCCATTGAGTGCTTTCGATGGTAGTTCCTTCAATGGAACTTGGACATTAAATGTCCAAGACAGATTAGGAGCCGATACAGGCTCATTTAGCAGTTTTTCCATTGATGCTACTCCTGTCCCCTTTGAATCTAATGCTGCTCCTGGCTTGGTGCTTTTAAGTGGGGCTTTTTTGGTGCGGAGGAAGTTGCAGCAGCGGTCTACTCAGAAGATGTTAGCGAATTCGGTTGATTCTTGATTTAAGAACCCGTCTGGGAATGAATTCCCAGTCTCATAGCAAAAGTCATCTGAAGATGACTAAATAACACTGTTTTTAGTAAACTTTAGTTTACTTTAGCTATTAGCCGTGAAATTCATTTCTAGGCGGGTGTGGAGGCAAATAAGACTTTTTTCCCTTTTTTATGCTTTTTTTGCTCTGATTTCACCTTTAAACCGTCTGGGAATGAATTCCCAGCCTCATAGCAAAAGTCATCTGAAGATGACTAAATAAGAGTGTTTTTAGTAAACTTTAGTTTACTTTAGCTATTAGCCGTGAAATTCATTTCTAGGCGGGTGTGGAGGCAAACTAACAATCTGTAGCTTATTAATAATGATTTCCTACCTTACGATGGTGTACTGCTGTCATGGCATCGGGATTTGATACTCTACCGGCGTAAGCTGTGCTGTATACTGCCCAATGATCACCACAATCCATGCGGCTGACGACTTCGCATTCTATGTATGCTAGGGCATCTGTGAGGATGGGTGCGCCATTTGCTGCTGGTTGGGTTCTGACTCCTTGAAAACGATCTGCACCCGGGGCAAATCTTTTTAAGAAGTGTTTCATTAATGGTTGATAGTTGCCTTCTTCGAGTACATTGAGAACGAAGCGATCGCCTACTTGCATGAGTGATTCTATGGCTCTATCTTTAGCAACTGCGATGGAAAAGCCCAATGGTTTAAAGCTGGCTTGACTGACCCAGGAGGCTAACATGGCACTGGATACGTCATCTTTTTTGGCGGTGATAATATATAAACCGCCGCTAATTCTGCCCAAGGCTTTATCTAAATCAGCCCCAAGGGATTTCATGGCTTTGATACTTTTGTCTCTTGTCACCCATTGCCCTAAGTCTGTACCCGCTTCTTCACACCTTTTGTAAAGGTTGGCTGTGGGTGTGTCCCGAATTTCAATGACGGGGAAAGCCACATTTAAGCCTAAAGCCCGGAATTTATTTAACAGGGGATAGGTGGGTTCATCATCTCCTCCACCGGTTTCAAAAATGCCAATTGCTTGTTTTTCTTTGGCAGAACCTAAAACGGTGCTGAGTGCAGCTTGAATGTTAGAATTGCCTGAAGTTGGGGGCATTCCTACAACTAAACCACTACAACGTCCTACCAGTTCTCGCAGTTCTTGTAACTCGTTAATACTGGCTAAATCTACTATTTCGACAGCGACACCAGTTTTAGTTATCCCATTAGCGATAGATTGGGCAATGCGATCGCCAAAACCGTATTCAGATACATAAAATATACCTACAGGGGTTTCGGCTTTGGTTTGGCCTTGACTCCAATTCCGATAACGTGCTGTTAATTCTTCAACGTTGTGGTACAATAGTGGTCCGTGACCAGTGGCAATCATGCGAATTGTTTTCAATTCTGCCATACGCTTCATTGCGGAAAGGACAGAACGGGAATTTGGACCCATTAAACAATCATAGTAATATTGAAAATCGGCTTCTATTGCGGCTAAATCGTCATCAAAGGTACTTTCAGTGCAGTAATGTAAGCCGAAAGCATCGCAGGTGTAGAGAATTTGGGTTTTGTGGTCAAAGCTGAAAATGGTATCCGGCCAGTGTAAATTAGGAGCTATGACAAATTCAAATTCATGACCATTACCTAAATCTAGGCGATCGCCATTTTTGACAATTTTCCGGTTAAATGGTTGATGTACCATATCTTCCAAAAACTGAATTGCCACTTTTGACGCAACTACAGTAAGATTAGGAGCGAGTTGTAGCAAATCTTTGACTAAACCGCTGTGATCTGGTTCAGTGTGACTAACAATTAAATAATCAATATCTTGGGGATTAATTAAACCCGTGAGAGTATCAAAATAAAGTTGACGAAATTTTTCGTGAGAGGTATCAACTAGGGCTATTTTTTCCCCACGAATCAGAAAAGAATTATATGTCGTCCCATTTTGTAAGCCAAATTCAATATCAAAGCGATCGCGGTCCCAATCTAATGACCGAATTGCGGTAGTATTTTCACTAATCTCTACAGTATTTATAGTCAGACGCTTTTCTAGTTTCTCGGTGAGCAATACCATAACGCCCCTCTTTAATAAATTGAGTATTTATGCCTTTTCTCTATTGTGGCACGGGTTGAATATTAATTTTTATTAAAAAACCTATGATTAAGTTAAGAAAATTAAAAGTGTGAACAATCATCTTATTTTAGAAAATTACGCCAAAAAATTACCCATCCCACGAACGGAATAGGTAATTTTTTCAAACAAGCCCTAAGAAAAGACTTGGAGTGACGGACTCCACACGCTCCTTTTCAGGTCAGTGTAGTTTAGTAACGACCACCGCCGCCGCCACGGTTACCACCGCCGCCGCCACGGTTACCACCGCCGCCGCCGAAAGAACCTCTGTCTTCCTTGGGTTTAGCCTTGTTCACTTTCAAGTCGCGGCCCATCCATTCAGCACCATCAAGCGCATCAATGGCAGCCTGTTCTTCAGCATCAGTACCCATTTCTACAAAACCGAAGCCGCGCAAGCGACCTGTCTCACGGTCAGTAGGAAGTTGGACCCGTTTTACAGTACCGTATTCTGCAAAAACCGCACTGAGCGCATCTTGTGTAACTTCGTAAGAGAGGTTACCCACGTAAATTGACATAGAGTATTTCCAAAATCATAAGAGTGTAGAGATTTAGATTTCGGAGAAAAGTCTGTAAATACCAAAAGGGAAAGCCTGTCAATACTAACCACAAACATTACCGCCGAATTAATTCCCACTTTTTTATGATTA
Source organism: Dolichospermum sp. OTE_70_metabat_362_sub (assembly GCA_031374905.1). Lineage (GTDB taxonomy): Bacteria > Cyanobacteriota > Cyanobacteriia > Cyanobacteriales > Nostocaceae > Dolichospermum. The sequence goes on along the minus strand of JANMGZ010000474.1, from coordinate 7,326 downwards.
CACAAAAAATGATTATTGTGCAAAGAAGTTTAAAAAATGTTGTAAAAAGTCATATTTGTTGTTTACAGGCAGTCCTACCCACAAATTGCCAGCGCTAATTAACCCTATCCCCCTCATCTCAGCGACAAGACCTATGCTTATATCCGCTTTTCCAGATATTGACCAATCATTAACTGTTCACCAGCCCGAGAAATAATGCTTTGTCGGGTGCGATATTTACTACCAATGAGTTTTATTTCTTCCTCAAACACCGAATTATTATATTCAGTTCGCAAACACAGAGTTTGAGGATTGGATAAATAATAATCTGCTGTAACTGGTTTAGAAGTGGCAAAACCACGGTCTCTATATAAAACATTCCCCAAAGCCCCAAATAGGGTTAGACCTTGAGATTCTTGTCTGACTTTAATTATATCAGTGCTTTGCCAAGAAACTTCAGCGCCACAGGTCAAACTTTCCAAATCAACTAAATCATGGATTTGGGCTAGTTTTTTTAACTGTTCACACCCCTGTTCTAAAAATCGGATAGTGATCATACTCTCCATTTCCTTGGTTTCTCCCCGGGGTAGGGTGTAGTAACGCCGTTCTGAGAGCCATTTACCTACAGATTCCTGAAAGAATGCTGCAATCTGCTGTTCATCAGCCTTTTGAACCAGTTTGAGGGATGCTTTCACTGTTTACTTTCCTCATTTATTCATAAATTCTTGCTTGATTTCCTATATCTTTCTGTGTCATCTGTTACTAAGATATGGTAATACACCTGGACGTACCGGATATAGGTAAAAAAGGCAATTATTATTTACTATTCTTAATATAGTAATCTTATTTGATTTGTGATAGCGTAGCGTGCCGTAGGTATACATTGCAAGGGTTAGATCCCCGACTTCTCTAAGAAGTCGGGGATCTAATTGTTCATAACTGATTTAGGATTGCTATATAAAAGTGAACTATAGAAAAGAGTAATTCGTTATTAAGAATTACTCATTACCCATTTTTACAAAACGTTGATCACGTATACCAAGGTGAAGAGAATGATCCAAATAATATCAACAAAGTGCCAGTAAATTTCTGCCATTTCTATGCCTGTATGTTTAGTAGCAGAATAATGACCACGACGGAAAGAACGCCATAATACACCCAAAATTAATAACAAGCCTATAAAGACGTGCAAACCGTGGAAACCGGTCATTAAATAAAAGCAATTCGAGAAAACATTGGTAGTGAATCCATAACCTAAATTCATGTATTCATAAACCTGACCCGCTAGGAATACAGCCCCCATAATCGCGGTAATAAAATACCAAAACCGCATCCAACCTACACTATTTCTTTTAATTGCCATATCACCAAAATGAATAACAAAACTACTAGAAATGAGGATGATAGTGTTAATAGCAGGGATAAATAATTCTACCTCTGTTCCTGCCGGTGGCCAAACTGCGGTAGTTCCTTTAAAAAATAAATAGGTGGCAAAAAATCCACCAAACATTAATGATTCAGAAGCGAGAAATGTGATTAATCCCCACACTCGTAAATCTGGATGTTCTTCATGTCCGTCGCTGTGATGTTCACTGGGTATAATTGCCGTCATCTTATTATTCCTACTAAATAATGAATAGATGTAGCTTGGGTTTCTTTACATCAACCCAACTTTTTGGAAGTTTGTTGGGTTGCGCTGTCGCTTAACCCAACCTTGTATCTTAGAGGAGGTTACAATTTCTAAATCTGCGTTTCATTGTCAATTGTCAATTGTCAATTGTCCATTATCATGGTTATAACCATAGTCATAAGGTCCATGAGTAACAACGGGTAAAACTTCCCAATTTTCAATGATTGGTGGGGAAGAAGTTGTCCATTCTAAAGTTAAACTTTCCCAAGGGTTATCACCTGCAAGTTCGCCTTTTTGCCAACTAAAAATGGCGTTTAAACCGAAGGGAATCACAGAAATACCTAAAAGAATTGCGCCAATGGTACACAACTGGTTTAAGCTGGCAAATTGGGGGTCATACATGGCAACTCGGCGGGGCATTCCTTGTAAACCCAGTTTGTGCATGGGTAAAAATGTTAAGTTTGTACCGATGAAGGTGAGGACGAAATGAATTCTTCCCCAGGTTTCATTCATCATTCTTCCTGTCATTTTGGGAAACCAATGATAGATACCTGCGTAAATACCAAAAACTGATCCACCAAATAAGACGTAATGGAAATGACCGACTACATAATAGGTGTCGTGAACGTGAACGTCAAAGGGCGCTGTTCCCATGGTTACGCCGCTTAAACCACCCATGACGAACATGGAAAGTAAGCCGATAGCGAATAACATGGCGCTGGTAAACCGGATTTTTCCTCCCCATAAAGTTGCTACCCAACCGAAGATTTTCACACCTGTGGGGACTGCAACTATGAGTGTGGAAATGGTGAAGAACATCCGCATCCAACCGGGTGTACCACTGGTGAACATATGGTGAACCCAGACGAATAAACCAACGACGCAAATAGCAACTGTGGAAAATGCGATCGCTTTATAACCAAATATCGGTTTTCGGGCGTGGGTGGGAATAATTTCGGACATAATTCCGAAAATTGGCAGAATCATTAAATAAACCGCCGGGTGGGAATAAAACCAAAATAAATGTTGGTAAATAACGACGTTACCACCTGCATCTGGTTTGAAGAAGGATGTCCCAAAGTTAATATCAAATAACAGCAAAACTAAACCTGCTGCTAATACTGGAGTAGATAAAAGGGCGAGGATGGAAGTTGCGAGAATTGCCCAACAAAATAGGGGAACTTGATCCCATTTCATACTGGGAACTTTCATCATTAAAATAGTGATGACAAAGTTAATCGAACCTAAAATTGAGGAAGTTCCTACTAAAACAATGGCCAAAATCCATAAAGTTTGGGCGTTGTTGGCGGTAACTAAACTTAATGGTGGGTAAGCTGTCCAACCAGATTGAGAACCACCAAAGACAAAACTTAGTAATAGTAAGAATCCGGCGACTGGATTTAACCAAAAGGCGATCGCATTTAATTTAGGAAAAGCCATATCTCTAGCACCCATCATCAAGGGAACTAGATAGTTACCAAATCCACCAATTGCACTGGGAACAATCCACAAAAAAATCATGATTGTTCCATGATTTGTCATAAAGGCATTGTACAGATTTGGATCAAGAAAATCCGCATCTGGTGTGGCTAATTCGGCGCGAAGGGCGATCGCCATCAACCCACCAATTAGATAAAATACAAACGCCGTCACCAAGTATTGAATCCCAATAACTTTGTGATCAGTATTAAATGTGAAATAATCTCTAACTTTCCACGCTTTGGGATGAAAGTTAGTAATCAACCGTGTTGGCGATTGATTTTCATCAGGTGGAGGATTAATTGGAAAATTTACTTGTGTCATATTTTTGTAAGTTGTCTTTTGTCAGTTATTAGCCAATCATGAATAATGACAGAACTTTAGATTTCAATCTAAATTGGGATCAAACAAAATCCCAAATTTCAACCAATAATCAATCTAAAATCCAAAATCTAAAATTTAAAATTGATTAGCTAATGACTCAAGATTGGCTGGATTTACATCTAAATTTTGAGTGTAGGGAGCAAGAAATTCTGATGGGGATAAATTCTCCAAATTAACTGCTACAGCATGATTCATATCTTGATTTTCAGCAATCTGGTTTTCACTCATCCAAGCATCAAAATCTTGTTGTTCATGGACAATTACTTGCGATCGCATTGAACCGTGATAACCACCACATAATTCTGCACAAACTACTGGATAAGTGCCGGGTTTTGTAGCTGTAAATCGTAGTTGTGTGGGGACACCAGGAATAGCATCTTGCTTGAGGCGAAATTGGGGAACCCAAAAAGAATGAATTACATCATCTGCGGATAAATTCAATTGCACATCAGCACCAACAGGAACGTGTAATTCTCCAGCAGAAATACCACTGACTGGATAATTAAATAACCAAGCAAATTGGATACCTTTGACATCTACAACCAAATCAGCAGGTTTATTTTTGGTTTGTGGATTTTCTCCAATACCAATATTAGCTGTTTGACTAACATTCATCGCACTTGCTGACATTTGATGAGGATGACTACCGACACCAAAACCACCCATTTGGTTATAAATATCAACGCTGTAAATACCTAAAGCAATCACAATTACCGTAGGAATTGCTGTCCAAAAAATTTCTAAACTTAAGTTACCTTCTACCGCGATACCATCAGTATTATCGCCTTTGCGTCGTCTATAGATAACGAGAAACAGCAGAATTGTCCCTTCCACAATTAGAAAAAGAGCAACTGCAATTGTTAACATGATATTGAAAAAACCATCTACCAAAGGCGCTTGCTTTGATGCTGCTTCAGGTAATAAATGATGATTTTGACCAACCCAGATACTGATAGGGGCTATTATCATCCCCGCTAACAGTGTCCACAGTGAAACAGGAACTTTTTGCATAAATGCTACCTGCTTTATAAACAGTAATAAAACAATAGTCAGTGAAAATAGACTTTGTTTGTGTAGCCACAGAATTATTTTCTGAGGATAAGATTATCTTTTGAGTTTTCACTATTACTGTTCTAACTTGTAACTTATTAAAAATGGGTAAACTTCCATATTTTTTCATATTGACAACTACAAAATCCCCGACTTGGTGAAGAAATCGAGGATTTGATAATTGATATTTTCATAAATCAAAGAGAAAGAGAAAAAATAGTAGCAAGTATGATTTTTTAGATGATAACAATTTATGATTTACGTTTTTGTTTACTGCAAACTTTTTAACGAGTTTCTGTAAATATTGAGATTCCCCTCTCATTACCTTGCTTATAAATTTGACAAAAATAACTAGTGTTTTGCCCAACATCATACTCTTGATAAATTACCAAGAATATTATTTATCTAATGTGCTATGGGTGTAACAATTTTTGGAGCAAATCCGAGAACAAGCTTCGCAACCAATACAATTTTCTGGATTAGTAATAACCATTACTTTGCGTTCAACTTCTTCTTCATCTTCATCTACTACAAATTCACCTTCTTCGTTTAAAGCCATTAAGCCTAAAACTTTATAACCACAAACTTTCATACATCTGCCACAACCAATACATTTCTCTTTATCTATTTCTTGGGCAAATTTAGGAGTCCAAGCATTACCTCCAAAAGTCAATCCTGTTAATGTCGCCATGAATGAAACCTCAGCAATTTTAGCTAGATGTTAGTTAATCCTTTAATCTTAATATTAGCCTAATATGGGATTTTTCAATAATAAAAATTAACTTTTTTATCAAATTTTGATGACTTGCTAAACAATATTATTTATTTTTAGTTAGTTTAAAATATTAAATGATATTATTTATTAATAAATATAAATAATATTTTCAGTCTCAAAGCTTATTTGAAAGGAGTTTCGCGGATTTGCTTAAATTTATTTTCTCAATAAACCTGAGTCAATTAGCCTCAAAATATATCATTCAATAAGAATTATAATCAACTACTAGATATTATTATTGCCTTATTTAACTTCCTATTTGCAAATATTTTCTAATTGGATAAAAAATATAAATAGCAGTATTTATCAATACAAAATGAAAAAGTTGTTTCATTCATTTTTAAACCATTTTATTTTTTATTTCCTAGTGATGAACTATGAACACAGATCCGCAACTTCTTTAAAAAGTCGCGGATCTAAACCTCATTTACCAATCAAAAAGCATTGCTATACAAGATGTTACTCAAAAACATTCAGACTAATTTATATAGCCCAAAATAAACATTATGACAGTAAATATCCAGGTAAATATTAAGAAATTCTGCCAAGCTCATACTGAACAATCTTATTGAAATCTTTATGAAAAGTATAGTTAATGAAGAAGTAATGAAGCCTAATTTTGTAAAACATCAATAGATACAAAATCTAGCTTCATTAATCCCTATGAGTAATTAATTAAACGAGCAAACTACATTCTCGTTATAGAGGTAATTTGGTAGCGAGTTATGAATCAAAAGGACACGTTCAGGGGAGATTTGAGCCAAACATCTCAACGATTAAAGTAGGAAGACGGACTATGCCGCATATAATTCCTAACAACAGTTGCGTGGGATGTGACAACTGCCGACCCCTATGTCCTACGGGTGCAATCAAAATCGAAGATGATGAATATTGGGTTGATCCTGCTCTTTGTAATAATTGTGATGGTTATTATTCACAACCACAATGTGTGATTGCTTGTCCAACAAATGCGCCTATACCTATACACGCCAAAAAAGGAAGATGCAAAGTTGAACCACGAGATGCTACCAGTCCTGACTTATTTTCTAATGGCAAGAATAACCCTTTCGCTTCAGCCATAGTTATTTGGGAAGCTTGCAATTTATTAGCACAACGGACATCTTTACAATGGGAAAAAGATCCCGAAGGTAATTTACATTACAGTCGCTCAGTTAATCAAGGACGGGGAACAATTTCTTTTCGTATCCAAGACCTATTTACAGTTAGCAATTGTGCTGATAATTTACAAGCAATTGATTATTTAGATATTCGTGCTGCTTGTATTCATCTTATTTTTGCCGCTCAAATTACAGCCTTAGATCAACCCTGGGAAGAAGAATTTACTATTGATGAACGACAAATTGAACAATATTTGGGCTTAGAAAAACGTAAGGATCTTAGCAAAAGTACCAAACTTGGTTTAATTAAAAACATCGTTTATCAAACTTGTTCGCTCATGGTTTCTATTGACTGGCCACAACAAGGTCGAGTTCCTAATTTTTCTATTAAAGATAGTTACCTATGGAATTTGATAGATACTCAGCACCATTTTCAAGAAGATGATCAAGGGTGTAAATATCTCGTGGGACTAACATTTACAGTTAAAGCTGGAATTTGGACACAACATTTTTGCAACAGACAAGGATGCAAAGAACGTAGCGCATTTTATCAATATGGTAGTCTTCCCAAAACTTTATTAAGTACAGTTATGAGTCTGTGGCAACAACACGAAGGTGCTGTGAGACTCATGCTTTGGTTATTATTTAAAACCAGAATGGGGAGAGAACAACGGATTACTATTCCTACCTTGCTACGCGTTGCTTATGGTGAGGAAAAAGTAACCCAAGCTTCTAGACATAGGGAAGAACGCAAACGTCTGCTTAAAGCGTATGAAAATGATTTAGAAGTTCTCAATCATTATGGAGTTAAGCCATTCTTTGATCCTGTTACCTATCCCCCAGAAATTCAACCCTTGTGGGCAAAATTAGTTGATGTTCCTGAAGACCCAGAGGAAGCTTTAGAATTTTGG
>JANMGZ010000437.1:0-2919 GCA_031374905.1 Dolichospermum sp. OTE_70_metabat_362_sub | reverse complement strand
ATTTGGACAATACCAGAGCGATCGCGCAAATCTAAGAATATCACACCACCGTGATCGCGGCGACGGTCTACCCATCCGTAAAAGGTAACAGTTTCACCAATATGTTCTTTTCGGAGTTCGCCGCAATAGTGAGTTCGCATAGTTGTTAGTTTTTTAGTTCCGGGCTAGGTTGGGTAAATGTCAAGGCTTTCCCATTATCTAGCATCAACAGTCATTGTAGTAGTTTTTGTTCTAGGAAAATCAGTTATTTTAGCCTTGGCGGTTAGAAACCGCAGCTACACAAGCAAAACCTTAATTTTCTGTTAGTCAACGCAGGTGGTTACTGAGCTTGCGATGTCCTGATCTGGTCGAAGGGTCAATTTGCGATCGCTACACTATTCACATTACAATAATTACTTTGGAGACTATCTTTTTCGCCAGTCTTTTTGTATATCCCCTTTGTTGACCTATAAATTCTAATTTTTCACTAAATACTTGACCACATTTTTTACACCTAAACTGTCGCCGATTTATTCTTAATAATACTTCGTTTTTTCCCCAGGGTAAATCTTTCACCATTCGCGGCTTGCTTTATTTCTCTTACGTCTAATATAATTAAATTTCTCCTAACCCTTACTCTATCTCGGGTTGAGTTGTTTTCTCGACAGAAATTTGTCTATCTACCTCTTTTGATTTGCTTATCCTTTCATAAAGGGAGCGGTAGAACCATCTTATCTATCAAATTAAAATAAAAAAATCAAAAATTCGCACCCTTTCAATTCTTAAACTGTAGGGGTTTAACACCACAAAACCCCAATCAATTAATTGTCAAATCATCTATTTTCATCCCACATCCACAACAAAAATAACCGACTTCCTTATCTGCGTCTATCCGCGTTTATCTGCGTTCAATTACTTCCACCCAGCCACCTAACTTTTTTCCACCAAATAACCACAACGATGTTCACCATGAATCAACCAGTGAGTCCGTTCCACAGTACAATCTGGGAGAATAGCCGCAAACATTTCCAATTCATGACCACAAACGCTGGGAAAAGATTCCGCAACATCAGAAATAGCGCAGGTATGTTCCACAAAAATGAATTTCTCCGCACCACTAGCATCTGATTCCACAGCGTGAAACTCCGCCATAAAACCTTCAGCCTTTCGCAATTCTATCAAATTTGCGACTCGTTCCTGTAAAGAACCAGTACCCACCCGTTCCCGATATTCTTGAGCTTTACGTTCCCACTGTTTCCGTAAAATAGATTTTACTTGGTCACGTCCCACAGTTTCCGCTAAAGTGTCCAAGAGAGAAACCGCAAACTCACCATAACCATCACCTAAGCGGTTAGCACTCTTTTGTAAATGTGATCTTCCCACCCGACTCAAGTAATAAACGTGCTGCGGTCTGCCCATACTCGGTTGTTCTGATACCGAATACAGAACTAGTTCCTCCGTCTCTAAATCCTTTAAATGACGGCGAATGGCTTGGGGACTGACATCGAAAAAGTTCGCCAACTCAACAGCCGTTGCTTGTGAGTGTTTCAATAGATACTCTAGAATATCCTGCTTAGTTGAGGTCTGCTGGGTAGTCGCCATCTTCTTTACTAGACGCTTCGCAAACGTCCCAAAATAAAAAACTTTTTTTTGTGAAAATTTGACTTAAACAACATTGTTGTTGTTAATCTATCGTACAATGAAAATAGATTAAACAACAGCCGAGTTGTTTTAGTCGTTAAACCTATTCTAGCAGTCCTGTTAGGAATCGGTAACAGAAAACGGGAATTAGCTTTATGCAGCCCGTCGCCCGTCCTTTAAAGAAAACACAAGAGAACCGATGAGCGCATCCGTCACTACCTTAGTCAACCAACCTTACAAGTACGGCTTTGTTACCGATATTGAAGCCGATACTATCCCCCGTGGGTTAAGCGAAGATGTTGTCCGCCTGATTTCCGCCAAAAAGAATGAGCCGGAATTCATGCTAGAGTATCGCCTCCGAGCTTATCATCAATGGCTGAAAATGACAGAACCAACATGGTCTCATGTCCAATATCCGCCTATTAATTATCAGGATATTATTTATTATTCCGCACCGAAACAAAAGAAAGCCAAACTCAATAGTTTAGATGAAGTTGATCCCACTTTATTGGAAACCTTTGCAAAATTAGGTATTCCTTTGAATGAACAAAAGCGATTAACTAATGTTGCTGTTGATGCGATTTTTGATAGTGTTTCTGTCGCCACTACATATAAAGAAAAACTTGCCAAAGATGGCGTAATTTTCTGTTCTTTTTCGGAAGCGCTGCAAGAACATCCAGAACTGATTAAAAAATATTTGGGTAGCGTTGTTCCCATTGCTGATAATTATTTTGCAGCTTTAAATGCGGCTGTATTTAGTGATGGTTCTTTCGTTTATATTCCCAAAGGCTTAAAATGTCCTATGGAATTGTCTACCTATTTCCGCATTAACACCGGAGATACAGGACAATTTGAACGGACTTTAATTGTCGCCGAAGCAGGAAGTTATGTTTCTTATTTAGAAGGTTGTACAGCACCAATGTACGACAGCAACCAATTACACGCTGCGGTTGTCGAATTGGTAGCTTTAGATAATGCGGAAATTAAATATTCTACGGTGCAAAACTGGTACGCTGGTGATGTTAATGGTAAAGGCGGAATTTACAACTTTGTCACCAAGCGTGGTTTGTGTCAAGGTGTAAATTCTAAGATTTCTTGGACTCAAGTAGAAACCGGTTCTGCTATTACTTGGAAGTATCCTAGTTGCGTTTTGATTGGTGATAATTCTGTGGGTGAATTTTACTCGGTTGCATTAACAAATAATATGCAGCAAGCTGATACTGGAAGTAAGATGATTCACGTGGGGAAAAACACCCGCAGTACAATTATTTCTAAAGGTATTTCTGCTGGTAAATCTAG
>JANMGZ010000427.1:0-2897 GCA_031374905.1 Dolichospermum sp. OTE_70_metabat_362_sub | reverse complement strand
TTCCTCCAATTGATCCATCATGCCAAAATCAATGTAAGCCATGCGACCATCGGGCATAGCGAACAAATTACCAGGATGAGGATCAGCATGGAAAAAACCATGCTCTAATAGTTGTTGTAAGCCAGTAGTTACACCTATTTGGATAATTGCTTCTGGGTCTAAACCTACAGATTGAATATTATCGGTATCTGTGAGCTTAAAGCCATTAATCCATTCCAGTGTTAAAACATGATTACTAGTATAATTCCAGTAAATACCCGGAATTTTTACTTGAGGGTCGTTACGGAAATTATGGGCAAACTTTTCCGCATTCTGCCCTTCATTGATGTAATCAATTTCCTCAAATAACTTTGTGCCAAACTCGTCCACAATTAAAGTTAAATCGTGACCGAGATTGAGAGGTAGCCAGGGAGCAAGCCAACTAGCCGCCCAACGCATGAGATACAGGTCTTTTGTCAGCAACGGGCGTAAATTGGGGCGTTGTACCTTCACAGCCACTTCTTCGCCACTGAGTAACCGACCCCGGTAAACTTGACCCAAACTAGCTGCTGCTACAGGTTGAGGGGAAAGTTCCCGAAAAATTTCGCCAATTGAGCGATTTAATTCTTTTTCAATAATCTGATATGCCAGATCATTATCAAAAGGTGGTAACTGGTCTTGTAACTTGATCAGTTCTGCTAAGAAATCTTTACGGATTAAGTCGGGACGAGTCGAGAGAGCTTGACCAACTTTAATAAATGTCGGACCCAGATTGGTGAGTAGGGTTCGCAACTGGGTAGCGCGTTTCCCTTGATTTTCCTCTACCTGGTCAAGGTATTCGTCCCACTTGAGACTGAATATAAATCCGGCAAAAGACCAAATTATTCTCAGTAGCCGTCCCCACGCTAACCAAGGACGGTAACGAAAGTAACGAGCGCTCGCCTCTGGATTGTACTGCTTTAATTCAGTAGATTGATACTGACCCACGCCTTTATTTGCCTCTTCAACTGGGAATTTTACACACTTACAAATCTCCTGAATGCTAACTTAGTTGTTGGTACAGGAAAATGGTTGTTTTTAGGTTAGAAAGAAACTTTAACCGCATCTAGGAGCAATAGGCGACTAACTAGGCCTATTTAACTAGATTTATTTATCTTTTTCTTAATTATACTTTATAAAAGTACAAACTTTTTGTGTGTATTTGGGGTATTTTATCTTTTCTTAATGACTAAATCCCTTGCCATTATGTAGTTAATTTTGACACCACTCAGTAAAAAATCTGAATCAGCTATGCAAGTAACCAGCAGTGAAATCCAATCTATGCGGGAATTAATGCCCGATTATACGCCCGGACTGGAAGCAATGGATCATTTAGAAAAGCACAGGGGCGACATGGAAAGGGCTTTTCAAGATTTATGGCAAGAAAAAAATGGTCAAGCCATGATGGGGGAAGGTAGATCACTGTGGGACATCACCCTAAAAACCTTGCGAAATGAACTTTGTGGTGATGAAGGGTTTCGTGGTCAACTCAAAGAAGACACCAAAAATCCCGGTAGTTCACCTCTACTCACAGGTTTGATAGTTTCTTTAGTAGGTTTAGCCTCATCTAGTGGTTTACCTCTTGATCCGGCCGTTGCGACTGTCATAGTTTTGTATATCCTGAAAATAGGGGTAAATATCTTTTGCGATTACACCGAACCGCCGGCTGCTAGTAGCGGAACTTTACCCCCAGCCAAATAATTTATGATGTAGGGGCGGGGTTTCCCCGTCCTGATAGAGTGCGTGAGACAAATATTTGAGATTTTAATTTTCAGCTTACAATGTAACCAGAGAGCTAGACTTGAGCTAAAAATATGGAAAAATTAAACATTAAAACCGAAGCCCAAAAATTAATTGACAGATTACCTGATAATTTTACTTGGGATGATTTGATGTATGAGATTTATGTTAGGCAAGTAGTTGAGGCTGGACTTGCTGACAGTCAAGCTGGTAGATTAATTTCTGTACAGGAAGTTAGAGCTAAATTTGGATTACCAGAGTGAAAGTTTATTGGACACAAACAGCCGTAGAGAATCTTTCGGCAATTTATACTTATATTTCCCCAAACTCTCCACAATACGCAGCTAGAGTAATTGACAGATTAACTAGGCGTTCTGAACAAATAGCTTTCAGCAAGTAAACCTAATACTGCATAGGTACTAGCTTGAGAAAAGCGATTGCCAAATTCGATACCCCTTAACCTAACTCCCTAAGCGACACAGGAAGCGGGAATATCAAAGCCCCTCTCCTAGAGGTTTGGAGAGAGGTTAAACTTTACTTCGACTTCGCTTCCAGATTTTCCAAACGGCTTTTCAATTCCTGATTTTGCTGTTTAATTTGATCAAGTTCCTCACGTAACTGACGCAAGGTTTTGTCTGTGCCAATATTCTTTTGCACTTTGCTAACTTCCTCTTCAGCATAGCGACGAACCCGCCCATCTGCGGTTTGATTAGCTAAAGATTGCAAAATACCAATCGCTTTTGGCGTTTCCATTTGTCCCAAAGCCGTCAAAACCGCTACTTGAGTTAAAAAGAAAGTCTCCCTAGCGATTTCCGCCAACCGGTCTAAAATCCGTTCTATATTAGCCGGAGTTTGACCAGTGGAAATTTTCCCAACAGCGCGAATTGCGGAAAGGCGTAATGGTTGCGGTATACCAACCTTTGTGTATTCCAAAAGTAAATTTAAAGCCGCTTCCGAAGATTTAAATTCAGCTAAACCAGCTACAGCCCCACTACGGACAACTTCATTCCAACCAGCTCTTTCTTCTAAAACAGATTTGAGTAACTTGATAACCTTGTCTTCATGGGGTTTATCTTCTAAATGCGCCGCTGCTATAGTCGCAATAGTTCGACAAGCCGCCGCTTCTACATAGTAACTGG
>JANMGZ010000420.1:0-4276 GCA_031374905.1 Dolichospermum sp. OTE_70_metabat_362_sub | reverse complement strand
ACAGTTAGAAGGTTTACGTACTATATGTTTGCAATCTTTAGCAAGAGATTTTCCTAATTCTAAAGATTGTAAGTCTTTGTTGAATAATCAATCAAATAACTCCAGTAATATTTCTGTGTTTCGTGGGGCTTTAATTATGGTAGAAAGTCGTTTTAATGGTGAGGTAAAATTCCCTAATACGTTCTTTCTTCAATCTGTTAATGTTCAAGGGGCAAATTTTTTAAAATCTACTAATTGGGATGAATCTAGATTTAGCCGAACTGTAAGTTTTAGTGGGGCTATTTTTCACGCTCCTAGTAGTTTTCAAGGGAGCATTTTCTTTGAAAAAGCTAATTTTCAAAATATAAAGTTTCTAGATATTGCTAATTTTCAAGGTGATATATTTTGTGATGATGCAAAATTTAATCAAGGAAAATTTCAACAAATAGTAAAGTTTAATAGTAGCTATTGGCAAAAAAATGCAGATTTCTCTAGTGTTAGTTTTAATAATCAAGTAAATTTTAATAAGGTCAATTTTAATCAATTTGTATTAATGAAAGATGCTATTTTTAAGCAAATGCTAATTTTTCGAGAATCTGATTTTAACAAATCTGTTGATTTACAGAGTGCAAGTATTCTTAATCAAGCTGATTTTAGTGATGTCAAGTTTGCAGACACAGCATTTTTAAATGTTTCTGGATTAGTGTTTAATTCTAACCAAGCAAAGATATTAGGTAATGTGGGAGAAATTGGTAAAAAATTGCTTGTTCCAACATTACGAGGTAATCAAAATCTTTTGCGAAATTTAAGTCAAAATTTTCGTTTACAGCAGCAGGTTAGTGATGCAAATCAGTTGGAATATACAAAACAACGGTTAAGATTAATTGAATTAAGTCATCAATTAGTAGCTATAAATATTAATACTGCTTCTGTAAATAGGTTAATAAATTTAGGTTTTTCAGCAACCCAAGCTGGTGAAATTAATCAATATCGTCAAATTAAACATTTTCGCAATATTAGTGAGTTGCTAATTTTAGCTGATGTGGATTTAGAAATATATAATCGGTTAAATGATAAAATTATTGCAACTGAACCTCTAATTTTAAGTGGATGGATAGTTAAATCTTTAAGTTGGTTGTTATTGAGTTTATTATTATTATTAAGTGGTTATGGTACAAACTTTTGGTTAGTATTTGGGGTGGGTGGTGTAGTTATTTCCTGTTTTGGTGTATTATTTTGGTTGGTTGATCGTTATCGGCGTTTGTCTCCTGTACCAATTATTCCTAGATATTATGAAACTGTTTGCATATTATTTAGTTTTATTTGTTTAATATCTGGTAGTTTATTAGCAATTTTTCGTAATTCTGCTAGTCCTTGGTTAACTTTACTGTGTTTATTTATCATTATTTTTCCCCTCCCTGGAATTTTATTATTACGACTTTATAAACAAGGACGTTATCATGATTTAATGGATATTTCCTATTTTCGAGAAGATGGAACATTAAGACAGTTAAGATTATTAATTGGGAGATTACCTGTTATTCCTAGAAATCCTAGTTTTCGGGAAAGATATATGCCACTATTATGGGATAGACGGTGGAATTGGCTGAATTATTATGATTTTAGTTTGAATAATTTAGTAAGATTAGGATTTAATGATATTCGTTTACGAGATGAACATTTACCAGGAATTATATCTACTCTAGCTTGGTATCAGTGGAGTTTAGGGTTACTTTATATTATTCTTGCTGGTTGGACTCTCTCGCGGACAATTCCTGGATTGAATTTATTAATTTATCTGAAATAAATTGGAGATACCAACTGAGTTAGGAGTTAGGAGTTCGGTGTTCGTGTTCAGAGTTATGATTTTTAAGCGCGAGAGAATAAGGGTTTTGAGTTTGGTGTTAGGAGTGGTGATACCCAAATTTTGGTAAAAATTTGGGGTATTTTTTCAGCCTAATTGAGAATAGCTATACATATTTTTTTGATTTATCTCATAATAAAAACTAATCTACTACTTTAATGAATCCATTGCGTAAACCGTCAAATACACGGGTGATTTGTCTGCGTTCATTTTCGTCTAATCCTTCTTTTGATAGTAGACTAGACATGAGTAAATTTTGATCTTGTCGGGTGATTTTGCGAATAGAAAATATGCGCTCTAACACTGTTTCTAATAGTATTTGACCTGAATAATTATCATCTCGCATATTTTTACCAAAAATTTATTTTTTATCTTCTATAAAACTAAGGTATATTAATTTGGATATTTTTTGTACTCGTATCTCTACGGAATTATCAAACGTCAGTATTGATAGATGTTGTGCATCTATCAATAGACAGATTTCCAGTAAAATTACTTGTTAGACCAATTAATCACAAAGTGGATAATCATGACTGTAGCTAAGATTGGAATCATTGGTGGGAGCGGGTTGTATAAGATGGAAGCACTCAAAGATGTGGAAGAAATAGAAATTTCCACACCTTTTGGTTCACCGTCAGATGCGATTATTCTCGGAACTTTAGAAGAAACTAGAGTGGCGTTTTTAGCGCGTCATGGTCGTAATCATACGTTGTTGCCTTCTGAGTTGCCATTTCGAGCTAATATTTACGCGATGAAGCAATTAGGGGTAGAATACTTAATCTCTGCGAGCGCTGTGGGTTCTTTGAAGGCTGAAGCTAAACCCCTGGATATGGTAATTCCTGATCAGTTTATTGATAGAACCAAGAATCGCATTTCTACGTTTTTTGGTGAGGGAATTGTGGCACATATTGCTTTTGGTGAGCCGATTTGCCAAAATTTAGCTGGGGTTTTGGGGGATGCGATCGCTTATTTAAATTTACCAGATGTTACGTTACATGATGGTGGCACGTACGTATGTATGGAAGGGCCAGCTTTTTCTACTCAAGCCGAATCTCATCTCTATCGGAGTTGGGATGCGATGGTAATCGGGATGACTAATTTACCTGAAGCGAAGTTAGCAAGAGAAGCGGAAATTGCTTACGCAACATTGGCGCTGGTGACGGATTATGATTGTTGGCATCCCGACCATGATAGTGTAACGGTGGAAATGGTGATTGGTAATTTACACAAAAATGCGGTAAATGCTCAAAAAGTAATTCAAGAAACTGTGAAGCGGTTGAGCGCAAATCCTCCTACTAGTGAGGCTCATTCGGCTTTAAAGTATGCGATTTTGACGAATTTGGAGAAAGCACCGATAGCAACGAAGCAGAAATTAAGTTTGTTATTGGATAAGTATTTGTAAAGGGGTAAGGGAAAGAATTTTTATTTTTTCCCTTCGAGAATTTATCGTTACTGTGAGAAGTCCTGGTTTATTTGATGCGGTGAAGTTGCGAGAGAAAATACTGAGTTGCTAGAGTAGGTTGTTCTGATTCGATGAGCGATCGCACAATAGCTACCCGTTGCGCCCCTGCATTTGTAACATCATTGAGATTATTCATATCTATGCCCCCAATTGCAAACCAGGGAATTTGACAATTTTGGGAAACATATTTGATATATTCTAAACCCGCTGCGGCTTTCCCCGCTTTAGTCGGTGTTTCATACACAGGTCCTGCACCAATATAATCTGCACCTTCGGCAATGGCTCTTTGCATCTCTTGAGGATTTGTCGTAGAGCGGCCAATAATGCGCTGATTTCCCAGTAATTGACGCGCTACAGCAATGGGTATATCTTGTTGTCCCAAATGCACACCATCCGCATCCACAGCCAAAGCTAAATCCACCCGATCATTAATAATAAATAAAGCCCCGTAATTGTGACATAACTGTCGTAATTGCATAGCTCGTTCTAAACGCACCGCATCATCAGCGGTTTTTTCCCGATACTGTAACAGAGTTAAACCACCTTGAAGAGCCGCTTCCACCACTGCGAACAGTTTATCTATGGGAGATGTTACTAAGTATAAATGCGATCGCCACAATAATTGATGACGCTGATAACCCATTAAGTTGCTTTCTAGGGTATAAACTTGATAACGCATTTGTTTACAAGCTACCCCCATATTCCCATGATAAAGCTTGCCATATTCTTCTAATACTCGCAATGCTTCTTGCACACGGCAGAAATTAGCCTGTAAGAGAGATGTAATATCAGCCCGTTGTTCTTCTTGGGGGTGACTTAAATCTGTTCCCGGATCTCCCTGTGTATCTCTAGCTGCCCGAATTTCAGCCGTATGCCAAGCGCCTAATTCTTGTCGCAAGTGTTTACATATACTTGAAAACTGGGAATTATTTAAACCAAACCGACACCATTCTTCAATAATTCGCAAACCC
>JANMGZ010000392.1:0-6911 GCA_031374905.1 Dolichospermum sp. OTE_70_metabat_362_sub | reverse complement strand
GGGGGCTGGTTGCTGGGGCCTGGGGTGGCTGGGGAGGCAGGGGAGGCAGGCGGAGAAAGAATTTTCCCAATGACCAATGACCAATGACCAATGACCAATGACCAATAACCAATGACCAATGACTAATGACCATTATCTGATTTAGCGGTAATAACTTCTGTCGGACGGAGGACTTTTTCACCCCAATGAAATCCGCGACGGATAATTTTAGTAATGGTTTGGTCTGGGATATCCGTTCTTGCTTCTCGATCAATGACGCGACATAAGTTAAAATCTGGTTCTGTGCCTTCCTGTAATTCTATAGGTAAAAGTTGACGCTTTCCTAAGACACTAAGAAATTTTCGATTAACTGCACCTATGGATTTGGGTAAGTGTTCTATAAATTCTGGACTAGGACTAGGATTGTTTTCTAGATAGTCTAATAAAGCTGCCAAGGCATCAGCAACTTCTAAAAGTTCTAAGAATAAATCTTCTGTTTGGGAAGTAGTTTGGGTTTGCTGTTCTTTCAAAGACTGCTGTAATAACACATTGTCCTTTTGAAGAATGCCGAGTTTTTGTACGACTAATTCTCGTAATTCTAAGCTAATTAAATAGTTTTGGGATAGGTCAGGCACGGGAAATCTCTTTAGATGAAATAATTAAGATTTTGTTAGCCCAAGTGTTCACTTGAGAGTGGGGATGAGTAATTTCAGGTTTTTGACTAGCTTGCTTAAAGCTGTCAACTATTATTATGGGGTTTTCCTTTGACAGCTACTAGGGATTTTCAACACCTGATCTACATCTAATTTATTTTCCCGTTTTTGCAATTCAGGATTAGCAGCAATGATTAATTGCCAATCAGTAGGCTTGTTACAAAATTTTGCAGCAATACTACTCAGGGTATCTCCTGATTTTACTGTATAAGTGACTAGTAGTGGGGCTGGTTTAGGGACAACAGGAGTAATTACCTGTGGAGTAAGATTAGGAATAGTAGTAACTGTAGGTTTAGGGACAATTGCAGTATATATAGCTGTTTGCACAGCAAAAAAACTACCTGCTGCACCAATGGTAATACCTATCATCAGCATTAAGATAGCAATTCCTGTTGTCCAATATTTTCTGTGCTGGGGTAATTCTTCCAAGGAACGAATTAGAGAAACATCGCTGTCACAATTGGGACAAGTGTTACTCTCAATTCCTTGATACCCGCAAACAGGACAGTTAATTTTAGTTTTGGTGTTCATCGTGTAAGTCCCGAAGTTCTCGTCTGGTTTCTTCACTGTGATACTCTATTGAGGAAATATTATGAGTATTAATAGCAAATTGTAATTCTTGACTCAAGTTTTGTAACTGTTCTTGCCGAAGTTCGGGAATCATAAAACTGCACAAGCTTAATCTTGATAATGAAACCGACCAGCTACAATAATTATGTTGTCATCTAAGACTTTATAAACCACTCAGTGTTCAGTATTGATGCGCCTTGACCAATAACCTAATAAATTGGCTTTTAATGGTTCTGGTTTACCAATCGCACTATTTAAATGCTTCGATCTGATCCAAGTAAACATTAATTAGCTTATAGTCAATAACCAAAGTTTCAATTTGCGGCCAAACATTGGCGAGAAATGAGTGAAATACAAGTTTTGGCATATTTCCAAAGCGTAAATGCACTACTTTGGGTGGAAATAAATCAACCATCAGCCGATCTGAGAAATCCGCATCTTTGGTAACAATTACTAATTTTTTATCCTTTGCATACTGCCAGATTTGAGTATCACTTGGACTGTCACCTAAAGCAGAAACATGGATAATGGGTAAAGATGGGGTAAATCGGATTTTAGCTGGTAGATTTTCGTCGAATAAAAACCCATTCATGCAATTTTTCTCACTTCGTAGTGATTCGCCATTAACTTTGCTCCAAATTGGATACAAGCATAAATATCTTCTCGTTTCAGAGAAGGGTACTCTTCAAGAACTTCCTCGATTGAATCACCCGCACCTAAAAACTCCATAATTGTTTGTACAGGAATTCGAGTGTTAGCGATAATCGGTCGTCCATTGCAAATATCTGGATGAATATTTATTCGACTTTCCATAAAGATTTTTTCCTTTCTAAAGATCCAGAATAGACTGTTTCACCCACAGAACGTTATAATCTTAATCTGGCTTTCATTTTACATCCTATAATTATCTCTAAGCTTCCAGAAACAATCTTCATCTGTAACTATTTTAATAAGTTCATTCGCTGTTTCATAAAATCTTTTAGCTTGTTCCTCTACAGTTGATGTTCCTACAAAAACATCTAACATTGGTTTTCTGATATGGATAGGATGCCACTTATTCCTTTTCTTTATTTCATCGTCGTCTAGATGGTTATAAAATTGCCATCCTCTGTTTAAACTTGCTACCTTTATGGATAGATTACTCACCATCTCAATATAATATTTATTCGATGGGTATTCGTCATGTAGATCCTCTTTAAAACCAAATATTAAACAAAAGTCAGGACCTTTTGCTAAATCCATTATTTTTGTACAATGATCAGTTCCATCTAATAAGATACCTACAAATATTCCTGGTCTCCAACTCTCCACTTCTCCTAGTAAGTTAAGCCCCATTCGACCACTTGTTTCACTATATTCATATCCCCTACCACCTTTAGGTATAAATTTTTTATATCCTTCGCCTATATACAGTGACCAGTCTTCATGCTCTACACGTTTTATTAGTTCTGCGATATTTTGCTTTAAATTAACTGTGGTATAATAGTACATAATTGATTCATGAGATATGGGTGCTGCTGGTCCCATACCCTCACTTTTGAGCAAATTTAAAAAATCTGTAAAAATAAATGAAGCATCAGTGTTTCTATCTAACCATCCAGAAATTAGATTATAAATCTCGTACCAGCATAATGCTAAGTCAGGGTTTTGAAAATGCTGAGAACGATTAACAGTAATAAGCACTACTTTACTATCAACAAAGTTTTTAGCTGCATAATCTTTATAGTTTTGCAATTGGTTTTTGCTAAGATGACTCCAAGTTTTATGCTCAAAGACAATAGCATTTTTATTTGAAAGGCAAACCATATCAGGAAAAACTCCGTCAAAATTGTATTGAGTTGTCCACTCACAGTCCTTTTTATCTATTTCTGGCAATTGCATATTAAGCTTTTTCATGAGCCAATCAAGAAAATATTCTGAGAAGTCAGAGTAACTTTTTAAAATCCAGGCAAAGGCCTCTGTTATGAAATTTTCTAAGGAATCCTTTTCTGGTCGAAGTCGGTATTTTCTTAAAGATTCCAGTAAGCCGGTTTTCATATTCCTTATCTTTAGATATACAAAACTTTTATTACACTAAGGCTTTTTATAGATCATGTCAAATCCATTTATATATTAAGAGAACTCCACAGAATGATTGATCCTAATAATGGGAAAAGATAATTTCAGTGTGCAGATGACCTCATACATCCAAAATCTATCATTGAAATCACGGAGAACCTAAAATTTCTGTATATAAAAACAGCCAAAAAACTCAAGGAAAGCGACCGAGCAGTTCTAAATAGATGTCCATTGTTACTTCTGAATATTTACTACTAACTGACCTTGTTCATTGTAACCAGTTGCCAGGATGTCAGTGGCAGATGAGTCAAGCACATCCTCTTCAGTGTAATCTGTGACTATGATGACAGGTTGGTTGTCATAATCAGTTGTTTCAATAAACGAAACGTTTCTAGCAGTTAAGACTTGTTTTAAGGTCGACATAATGTTTTGGTTTGGTTAAAAAATGGTTTGTGGAAATTTTTGCTAAACCAGCATAGTTATTGGATATAGGGGTTATCTCTAGGATGCAGTACAATTGAGTGCTGGTAAACTGCACCCCCACGGGGTTTCCAATTTAATCGTTGTATATCATTCAAGTGCATACCGCTATACAACATCCAAAAAATTTTCTGGATATTTACTTAAATTTATACCCAATTACAGGCTTTTGTGCCTATTTCTCCCTAATAGCCAGAATTTCTATACATAAACTCAGTCTAAAATAGAATCTGTAATTTCTCTACAAGCGATCGCGGATCGCTGTTGTGGATGGCAGCCAAGATGATTAATCCTGTTCGACAATAAAATCCTCTAAACTCGAAAATTGCCCTCTTTCAAAATCATCAAGTCCGCGTTGGATTCCCTTTAAAGCCTCAAAAAAATCATTATCATCCAAACTCAGCCCCAAAGTCAGAACTGCGATTCCTACGGAGCGCTTGCGCTATCGCCATTTGCGAAATATCTTGTCCGGTGCTTTCCGCACGCTGTCGCAGCAGCCCCTCAATTTTCGGTGGCAGATCGAGTGTAATGGACATTGTTGATTTTTCCTCAGTGATACTGGTTTTATTATAGCGATCAGCTTCTTTAGGTGTTTTAAATGGAATATATTGCAGATTAAGTTAATTAACGTAAAGTTAAATCAATAATTATTGACAAAATTAAGAGATAGTGCTTAGTGTTATATTCCAAATTACTTTATAATGTTGGCGATCGCCCAGTAAAACCCCAACAATAGAAACCCTTGCAAAGCGTTCCATCAATAGTTACACTTTTTAAAATATTCTCATTTTTGTTTAGCAATTACCCAAACACTCAAACAGCTATTTCTTGACAAAAGAACTCAAACTATGGTAGTGCGTCGGTATTGCCAAACTTAAAATCAGCAATAAAAAAACTCAGAGATTGTTCTAATTGGCGATTTCCGTCATCTGTGAACCTCAGTAAGAAAATTGCTTTGTAAACATAACTATCCAGGAGGCTTGTTAGTCAATGGGACTACCTTGGTATCGAGTACATACAGTCGTTCTAAACGATCCAGGTCGGCTGATTTCTGTACACTTAATGCACACAGCTTTAGTAGCTGGCTGGGCTGGTTCAATGGCACTGTACGAACTAGCCGTTTATAACCCTAGTGATCCAGTTCTCAACCCCATGTGGCGACAAGGGATGTTCGTACTTCCCTTTATGGCACGTTTAGGCGTGACCGAATCGTGGGGTGGTTGGAGCGTAACTGGTGGCACAGCAGTAGACCCCGGTTTCTGGTCATTTGAAGGCGTTGCTGCCGCTCACATTGTTCTTTCTGGTTTATTATTCTTAGCTGCCGTTTGGCACTGGGTTTTCTGGGATTTGGAACTCTTCAGAGATCCTCGTACTGGTGAACCTGCTTTAGACTTACCAAAAATGTTTGGTATTCACCTGTTCTTATCCGGTTTACTTTGTTTTGGTTTTGGTGCATTCCACCAAACTGGACTATTTGGGCCAGGAATGTGGGTATCTGATGCCTATGGCATCACTGGCAGTATTCAACCAGTAGCCCCAGAATGGGGTCCGGCTGGATTTAACCCCTATAACCCCGGTGGTATTGTTGCTCACCACATTGCGGCTGGTGTAGTTGGTATTATCGCGGGTTTATTCCACCTCACCGTTAGACCTCCCGAAAGGCTATACAAAGCCCTCCGGATGGGTAATATTGAAACCGTACTTTCCAGCAGTATTGCTGCTGTCTTCTTTGCTGCTTTCGTAGTAGCTGGAACTATGTGGTATGGTAACGCTGCTACCCCAATTGAACTGTTTGGTCCTACCCGCTATCAGTGGGATCAAGGCTATTTCCGTCAAGAAATTCAGCACCGTGTGCAAACCAGTGTTGCCGAAGGTGCTTCTTTGACTGAAGCTTGGGCAAAGATTCCTGAAAAACTGGCTTTCTACGATTATGTTGGTAATAGCCCCGCTAAAGGTGGTCTATTCCGTACAGGTCCCATGGTGAAGGGTGATGGTATTGCTGAATCTTGGCAAGGTCACGCTGTGTTCACAGATGCCGAAGGACGGGAACTAACAGTTCGTCGTCTGCCTAACTTCTTTGAAACCTTCCCAGTAATTTTGACCGATAAAGATGGTGTTGTCCGTGCTGATATCCCCTTCCGTCGGGCAGAATCTAAATACAGCTTTGAACAAACTGGCGTAACTGTCAGCTTCTACGGTGGTAATCTGAATGGTAAAACCTTTACAGATCCCGCTGATGTCAAGAAGTATGCGCGTAAGGCTCAAGGTGGAGAAATCTTTGAATTCGACCGTGAAACCTTGAACTCTGACGGTGTATTCCGGACATCCCCCAGAGGTTGGTTTACCTTTGGTCATGCTGTATTCGCTCTGTTATTCTTCTTTGGTCACTTGTGGCATGGTTCACGGACAATCTACCGGGATGTATTTGCCGGTGTGGAAATTGAAGAAGAACAAGTTGAATGGGGTCTTTTCCAGAAGCTGGGTGATAAATCAACTCGCCGGAGAAAGGAAGCTTAAAACTTGGATGAGGTGTGAAGTAGAAATATCTACTTCATGCTTTTTCCCTGTTTTGGTTTGGTAAACTAAAATTACTGGCTCAACAGGCAGGATCTGAAAAATATGGAAAGTGTTGCTTACATCTTGATTTTAACCCTAGCAATAGGTGTACTCTTTTTTGCGATCGCCTTCCGCGAACCCCCTCGCTTTGAGAAAAAAGATAAGTAGTTTATATATTTCCCATTTCTGAGGGAATATATCTAAAAATATCCGTTGTTACTAGTGATGGTAGCAACGGATATTTTAGTTTAGGTATTAAAACTCAGATAAAACCTGCCCCCTGCACCCTGCTCCCTATTCCCTATTCACCGCCATATATGATATAATTTTGTGTCTGGAAGTTGATATGTGTTAAGACTAGCTATTCTAAGCTAGGATAAGACAGAAATGTAAGTGGAAATTGTCATCCCCCTACTTACATAATAAACTTAATTTTTGACAAAACCTTTACGGAGACTAGACCCAGGAATACATTAGCATGGTCAATCAGAACTTAACCGCTACAGAAATTGGATTTACCCACGAAGATTTCGCTGCTCTACTTGATAAATACGA
>JANMGZ010000382.1:0-1624 GCA_031374905.1 Dolichospermum sp. OTE_70_metabat_362_sub | reverse complement strand
CCGCAACAGCAGATTTTCTAATAACCTTTCAGTCACAATTAACCAAACTTTTGCCCCACCTTTTAATCCCAGCTTTTTCCAATTAATTGCCCTAGTCATCACCGAACGCACTAGATTTTGAATTTCTTCTAAAACAAGAGGAATAAACCGCAAGGATAAAGTTAACGTCAGAGTAATTTCTGTAACTGGAATATTGAACCTTCTCAACGGTTGCATTAAACTCTCCATACCCGAAGTAATTTCTTCCGGTGCAGTTGTGAGTAAATATAAATTAGTGCTGTAGATTAATGTAAAAACTATTGTACTCAAGCTAATTGCCAAATCCAAAGAACGGCGATTTACTTTCACAAATCCTTTATTAAATAAAACATAGCTATATTTTTTATTGCTATCTGCTATTTTTGGAGTAACTTGGGTATTCTTATCAGTGATTGGTTGAGTGAGAATTTGTTCATTTGCAGGTAAACGGGACTGATAACTTACACCTAATCCATCAGGACTAATTGAGCCAATTACTAATACCATAAATGATAGTATCAACAACCAGCCCATTTGTTGTCGCCATACTCGCAGGGGAATTTTGGCAAATACAGTAAAGGTAATGAGCAGTAATACCAGTAATACCCGCCAGTAGTTGTTAGCGACAACATAGCTAGTCAGAAAGCTCAATAACCAAAATAACTTAACTCGCGGATCGAGTTTGTGTAACCAAGTTTGCGGTTCTTCTAAGTAAAGTCCGAGGGGGAGCGATCGCAATAAATCCATATTTTTGTCAGTTGTCAAACAATTTTGGATTTTAGATTTTAGATTTTAGATTGGGAAAGAGATTTTCAATTTAATCACTCCATACAATCCAGGCAATATTACTCCTGTGCAAATTTTGAATCATTCAATCCAAAATCCAAAATTTAAAATCTAAAATTCCATCAGTTTCTTATTTTACACGAGTAGCACGATTTGGACCGCCAACTTCCATGTCTCGAACTTTCTTACTGCGCCAAAATAGCCGAATGGGTGTACCTTGAAAGCCTAACTGTTTGCGGAATTGGCGTTCAATGTAACGGCGATAATTGTCATTAAAGCGGGTATTATCATTAACGAACAGTGCGATAGAAGGAGGCTGACTACTTACCTGAGTACCATAGTAAATCTTCCCTTGACGACCGCCTCGTGAAGTCGGTGGTGAGTGCCAACTGATAGCATCTTCTAGCACTTCATTAATTACTGATGTACTTACCCGGCGTTTGTGTGCCTCAGCCGCTGTATTTACCAATTCTAAAATCTTTTCTACCCGTAATCCTGTTACAGCACTCACAAAAATCGTATCTGCCCATTCAGTAAAGTGCAAGCGTGATTCTAATTCTTTTTCATGATCATAGATGGTATAAGAATCTTTTTCGACAGCATCCCATTTATTAACAACAACAACACAAGCGCGACCTTCTTCTAAAATGCGCCCTGCTAGTTTTTGATCTTGCTCAGTTACGCCATCTACGGCATCAATCACCAATAAAACCACATCAGAACGACGAATAGCTTTAAAAGCGCGGTTAATACTGAAAAATTCCGTACCGTATTCTATATGTT
Source organism: Dolichospermum sp. OTE_70_metabat_362_sub (assembly GCA_031374905.1). GTDB lineage: Bacteria > Cyanobacteriota > Cyanobacteriia > Cyanobacteriales > Nostocaceae > Dolichospermum. The sequence continues at coordinate 37 of JANMGZ010000382.1, read as the reverse complement.
TCTTTTTGCGAATACCAGCAGTATCAATTAACCTGTA
>JANMGZ010000375.1:0-13476 GCA_031374905.1 Dolichospermum sp. OTE_70_metabat_362_sub | reverse complement strand
CATTGTGGATTGATAGACAAATTTTACCCGGTAGCGACGAAGTATTTCATAGTCCTCATGGTTTAGCAGGAAACCCCGTTGTTGGGAGTTTTATTTGTGTTGGTTTTCCTTTATCGCAGGAAACCATTAATCAAGCACGTTCTTTAATTATTCAAAACTCTGATGCTGGGGTAACTCGCTTACAAAATGGATTGTTGTGCCGATATCGTGGTAATTCTACATCTGAAGTTAGAAGCTGTTTTACAAATATTTGGCAAATGTTACGAGTATCTTCTCTAAGTCGTGGTAATTGTATACCTAGAGTCTGGCAGATTTAAAGGAAAAAACCAATGCAGCTTACACCACAAGAAAAAGATAAGTTATTAATTTTTACCGCGGCTTTAGTAGCGGAAAGACGCAAAAATAGAGGTTTAAAATTGAATCATCCTGAAGCTATTGCTTTCATTTCTGCGGCTATTTTGGAAGGGGCAAGAGATGGTCAAACTGTAGCAGATTTAATGAGTTATGGGACAACTTTATTAACTCGTGATGATGTCATGGAAGGGATTCCGGAAATGATTCATGATGTTCAAGTAGAAGCAACTTTTCCTGATGGGACAAAATTAGTAACTGTACATAATCCGATTCGGTAGAGAAAACGAAGATAGGAAAAAGTACAAATCAAACAAAAAACAATATGAGATTAACATCAGTTAATATTCAAGTACAACTCTTAGAAAACCTTTAACTTAGGAGAAATGAGATTATGATTCCCGGAGAAATTATTACTGTTGTAGGTGAAATCGAATTAAATGCAGGTCGTCCCATTACTAAATTAATAGTAGCAAATACAGGAGATAGACCAATTCAAGTTGGTTCACATTTTCATTTTTACGAAGTCAATACCGCTTTAAATTTTGATAGAGAAAAAGCGCGAGGAATGAGATTAGATATCCCCGCAGGTACAGCAGTCAGATTTGAACCAGGAGACGAAAAAGAGATTACATTAATTCCCTTTGTTGGTCTGCGTCAAATCTACGGTTTTAATAATAAAATCAACGGAAATATCTAAATCTTACTACTATTTTTTAAGGCTATTTCATTCTCAAAAATTGTTTAAGTGTGTCTAGCCTTTTCAAACTAATGCTTTTAATAATGCTTGGAGTTTAAGCTGCACTTCTGCAAATTCCTTTTGGGGATCTGAACCGGCAACAATTCCCGCACCTGCATAAAGTCTGGCATAATTACCATTAATTAAAGCCGAACGAATCCCCACAATAAATTCACAATTTCCCTCTCCGTCTACCCAACCTAAAGGTGCTGCATATAAACCCCTTTCAAAACTTTCATAACGGCGAATTTCTGCACAAGCAATATCTCTAGCTGCACCAGCAACTGCTGGAGTAGGATGAAGTTTAGCCACAATTTGTAAAGGGTGAATATTATTCGGAACGACTGCGCTAATTGGTGTCCACAAATGCTGTATATTAGATAATTGTCGGAGTCTAGGGGCTAAAAATTGGGGGAATAAACCTAGTTGAGATAAATGTTGAGTAATAAAATCAAGAACTAGTTTATGTTCGTGTTTTTCTTTGGTACTATTGACTAAATTATTAGCATTTGCTGCATCTTCTATAGGTGTTTTACCTCTGGGTGCTGAACCTGCCAAGGCATCAGTAATTAACTGTTGTTTGTAAATACTAATTAACCGTTCTGGACTAGCACCAATAAAATGTTGTCCTTTGCCATTACTGGTAGAAAATATATAACAATTAGGATGTAATTGCCGCAGGTTATGTAAGGATTGCAATATGTTAAAATCATGATTAGCATGGACATCTAAGGTGTCAGCTAAAACAATTTTACTGAGTTGATTAGACTGAATTATTTCTAAAACTGATGAAACAGAAGTTTTAAATTTATCACCATTCTTAGTGATTTTTTTATATGAATTTATAGAGTGGTTATCAATGTTTAGAGAATAATTGTTTAAGGATTTAATAATTTCTAAATGGCGTTGTAAATTATCTAATATTTTGGTAATATTGACATGAGAATTAATAATTGTATTCATTACCAATGTGCAGCAATTATTTTTTACAGCTATTTGCCAACAAGGTAAGAAAACTGTAGCAGGAGGAAAGGGATAATTGATTTTTTTGTGTTGATCAAAAAAACTGAAAGTACAAAAAAATCGAGGTAGGGAAAAAGTCGGATTTTGGTGAAAAGGAGGAATTATATTTTTCAGACAATTTGTGATAAATTCTTCTGATTTTGTAAACCTATCTTTACCAGAAATTTCTATTTTATCTAAAGTACCAATTGCTGCGATTGCTTCACCATTGCTTCTATTTTCAAAATAAAAGTTTATGGTATTTTTTTGAGTAAATTTATCTAAAACCAGCAAAGGATCAACTAAGCCAATTTCTAGAGGAATACTGACAATTTTACTATGATTATGACGACGGCAATTTTCTTGAACCTCTAATAGTAATTGATTGAGGTATTTGTAGTCTATGAAGGTATGACTGCGACATGATGAAATTGTCATGGATGTATAAGTTAATTTTTATTAAGTTATCTTCCTAAATGTAATAAATCATGGTGGTATTTTTATAGGTAACATAATTTAGTCACCATTAACCAGCATAGACTTGACTAGGTTTTAGGGTTGATCCTATTTTGGCTGCAAGATGGCAGGTTTTATTGGAGGATATGAACCTATAATCACAAAATTAACATTTTTTGGTAATTTACCAAAGTTAAAGAAGTTGAGGTTAATTACACCCACAAGAGTAGGATCTAAACTAATAAACAATCCTCAATCTTAAATCTAAAATAGCTATTCAAGTCTCATGCAAAATTATAAAATTTAACTGATAACTAAAGTTCTGGTAACTTAACTAATCACAACTGATGACTTTAACTCAAATTTCACCACCTCAAGGTAAACTATGGATAGCGGCAATTAAACCGCCAATGTACAGTGTTGCCATTATGCCGATTTGGGTAGGTTCGGCGATAGCTTTTAAGGAAATAAAGATTTTTAATCCAATAATATTTTCTTTATTTATTGCGGCGGCAATTTTAATTTTAGCTTGGGAAAATATTAGTAATGATGTTTTTGATTCTGATACAGGAATTGATAAAAATAAACGTCATTCCTTAGTGAATTTAACTGGTAACAGAACCTTAATGTTTTGGATAGGAAATCTGTGTTTAGGTTTGGGTTTGTTGGGGATAATAGCGATCGCTCTTTTACAAAAAGACCCCACGGTTATTGGTATAATTCTGCTATGCTGCGGTTTGGGATATATGTACCAGGGTCCTCCTTTCCGTCTAGGATACCAAGGTTTAGGCGAAATTCTCTGCTTTTTTGCCTTTGGTCCCTTGGGCATGAGTGCAGCCTATTATAGCCAAACCCAAACCTGGTCTATCACCAATTTAGCAGCTTCGGTGATTTTGGGCATTGTTACCAGTTTAGTGCTATTTTGTTCCCATTTTCACCAAGTTGAGGATGACATAGCCGCAGGAAAAAAATCTCCTATTGTGCGGTTAGGAACTCAAACAGGTGCAAAGGTGTTAGTGGGATTCACTGCGAGTATTTATCCTCTAATTTTGCTATTTGTGATTTTGAATATTTTCCCAATTTGGACATTATTAAGTTTTCTCAGTTTACCTTTTGCGGTAAAATTATGTCGTCACGTCTTAGAAAATCACAACCAACCAGACAAAGTAAGTAATTCTAAATTTATCGCTATTAACGTTCATTTTCTAAGTTGCTTATTTTTGGGTTTAGGATTTATTCTTGGTTAATGATTTATCAATTTTCCTTTCGTTACTTTAGCCAAAAATTCACAAATCCCATTATTACTAATCATGGAGTTTGGGAAATCCGCGAAAGCGTAATCATCCGCTTAATTGATGAAAAAAATAATATTGCTTGGGGGGAAATTTCCCCCATTTCTTGGTTTGGTTCCGAAACCATCAAACAAGCTTTAGATTTTTGTCGTCAACTTCCACAAATAATTACCAAAGAGATAATTTTCGCAATTCCCGATAAATTACCAGCCTGTCAATTCGCTTTTGAATCAGCCTTATTAGTTAATTTAACCCACGCAGGTGGGTTTCGTCTGTGTAGCAGTGACTTCCAGTCGCTAGGTACTAATCTCACCTACAGCGGCTTACTACCAGCCGGAAAAACATCATTAAACCAATGGATTGACTTATGGGAACAAGGATATAAAACATTTAAATGGAAAATTGGTGTTAATGAAATAAATCAAGAATTAGACATATTTGATTTACTAATTTCCAGTTTACCAACATCAGCCAAATTACGGTTAGATGCTAATGGTGGACTGACTTATCAACAAGCTGAATTATGGTTAAAGAAGTGTGATCAATTCTTACCAAAAATTGAATTTATTGAACAACCTTTACCTGTAGATAAATTTACAGAAATGCAAGAATTAAGTAATTTATATTCTACACCCATAGCATTAGACGAATCTATCGCCAATTTCCAACAATTAGAATTATGCTTTCAACAAAGCTGGCGGGGAATTTTCGTGATTAAACCGGGAATAATTGGTTCACCATCTCGGTTAAAAGACTTTTGCAAAAAACATCGAATTGATGTTGTATTTTCATCTGTATTTGAAACCGAAATTGGCAGACAAGCCGCATTACAATTAGCAGCAGAATTATCTACAAATAATCGCGCTGTTGGTTTTGGGATTAACCACTTTTTTAAACAACAAGAAGCGAACTGGCTAGAAAATCTATGGAAAACCTGTTAGAAAAAATAAAAAACTATGATTGGCTAATTTGTGATCATCACCAAGAATTACCGCAAATAGCCACAGAATTATATTTAAAATTAACCCAATTATCAAACCCCAAAATCATTATTGCTGAAAGATCACCAGTGAGATTTTTAGCAAGTTTTATTGCAGCTTGCGCTGCTAAATGTCCAGTTTTTATCTGTAACCCAGATTGGAGTCAAGAAGAATGGAAACAAGTTTTTAATTTAGTGCAACCAGATATAGTTTTAGGAATAGATTATAGCTTTTCAACACCACTAATTCCCAATTCTCAATTTCTAATTCCTCATACTATCATGATTCCTACTGGTGGTTCATCAGGAAAGATTAAATTTGCTATTCATACATGGGAAACATTAACCGCTTCTGTGCAAGGATTTAGAGAGTATTTCCAACTTAATATAGTAAATTCATTTTGTATATTACCATTATATCATGTGAGTGGATTAATGCAATTTATGCGTTCTTTCACAACAGGAGGTAAATTAGTCATTACCTCATTGAAAATATTAGAAACTTCTCAATTACCAAATATTAATCCCAAGGATTTTCTTATATCTCTAGTTCCTACTCAATTAGAAAGAATCTTTCAAAAGCCAGAATTAACTCAATGGTTATCCAATTTTTCTACAGTCCTTTTAGGAGGTGCGCCAGCGTGGGATGAATTATTAGAAAAAGCCAGATTTTATCAAATTAGATTAGCACCTACCTATGGAATGACAGAAACCGCTTCTCAAATCGCAACTCTCAAACCTGATGAATTTTTACGAGGTAAATTTAATAGTGGAAAAATTCTTCCCCATGCTAAAATCATCATTGATAATCAACCAGGAAATATAAATATTCAAAGTCAATCTTTAGCATTAGGTTATTATCCCCAAATTTGGGAAAATAGAAATAACTTTGTAGTTGATGATATAGGTTTTTTAGATAATCAAGGCTATTTACATATTATTGGCAGAAATAGCGACAAAATTATTACTGGTGGGGAAAATGTTTACCCAATAGAAATTGAAGCAGCGATTAGAAAAACAAACATGGTAATTGATGTTTGTGTAATTGGTATGGCTGATAAACATTGGGGACAAGCATTAACAGCCATTTATATTCCTAATAATCAAAATATTTCTCATCTGGAAATTAAAACTCAATTAAAAAATCAACTGAGTAAATTCAAAATTCCCAAACATTGGATTTCTCTACCACACTTACCTCGTAACGCCCAAGGTAAAATCAACCGTCAACAACTCCAAAACATCGCCGAAAATATTCTGAAAAAATAATACTTCAGATCCCCGACTTCTCTAAGAAGTCGGGGATCTATATTACATCCTGAAATCACATAATCTCCTCTCTTGACTTTCTCCTCTCTGCGCCCTCTGCGTCTCTGTGGTTCGTTTCTAACCAATTATTCATATAATTTGGTAATTCTTGCTTATTTCTATTACTGACATTAATACAAACGTGCCTAGTAATTCCTTTAGCAACAATGACTTCATCTACTATAATTTCATAGTTAATTTCAAACTTATCTAAACCTATTTTTTCTGCTAATAAGCTGATAACTAAATTGTCACCACAATACATGGGACGCAAAAAATCTACATTAGCATGAACAATCGGAAAAGCCACAGATGAATTAGTAAAAAATGATTTAAGATTAATACTAGAAGCTGCTAATGAAACCTCGTAAGCTTCATGAAAAATTCTTAACACATTGGCGAAATAAACGACTCCAGCCGCATCAGTATCTTGAAATCGGACAGTGTAGTAATATGTAAAAGCCATTTCAAAAATGTCCTAAATTAGGATGTGTGATCACACATCATTTTACTTCATATTAATTAGGTGTGTTTGCTAATGATTGTCATGGCTGCTGATTTGTTGATTTAATAATGACCTTTATCGCGTTCTAAATCAAAAATTGCTTTTTCTATGTACCATCTATCACTTTTCCCTGGATGTTTAATTTTCAGATGGTTAATTAATCTTTCCGCTGTGGGAATATCTCCCTGAACTTTTAATAAAAGTTTCTTCCATTCACGACCGGAAAAGCTAGAACTATTGGAGGCTTTCCGCCTGATTTGTGAAAACCTCTGATTCCATTTATCTTTGGACTTTTTGGACTTCTGTATCTCTCCCCATTTCGGTTGGTAAATTGCTCTTATTTTCCTGTAAGCCTCTATTACTCTATCTAGGAGGAAGAAAATTACTCGCACCACCAAAACTAGGAGAATTATCTGAGTGAGTATGGAAATTAAGATGCTCATGATGAATTAAGTTGTCGTGGATTTGGTTCATCATCTAGTACAAAATACATTTAACTCAGTGATTCAGATCATAGTGTGACAGTGCTAAAAGCGCACATGAGAAAATTTGCAAAAAAAGCGATTCCTACGGAGCGCTTCGCTATCGCTTAAACAACTAACTTATTTATTGTCTACTCATTTACCACTCAAATTAAAGGCTGATAGATATCCTCAGAAGCCGGATTAAGGTAAGGATGCTGCACATCAATCAAATGTTTGGCAAAGTGTTGATTAATGACTTCTATCCGTTCCTCTAGGGCATTTTTACCTTTTTGCCAAGACTCCAATAAAGCATTAGCGACAATTTGACAACGATTCATGCCAAAACTTTCTTGAGGAGCAAATTTTTGATTGGGTTCTTCTGCTAACCCTAATCCCGGTGCTAAAAATTTAGTAAATAAGGGAATTTCTGGTTGAAAATAAGCTTGATGTTCTTGATAAATACCTTGAAGAATATTCCGAATAGTGGAGTATTTTTCTCGCTGAAAATGCAACACACCAGCATCATAACGTTGATATGCAGCGGGATTATAAAGAACCTGAAAACTAAAGGCAAGAGCCGCATTATTTAATGCTTTAGTTAAACTATCCATCAGGACAATTGCCCCGGCTGATGAAAAATGAAAGTAAATCCGTCCTCCTCCTAAATCAGAATTTGGTGAATTTTGGTTTTCTACTGCTACATTACTTACTGCTATATAACAGCCATTTTGTAAGCGATTTTTAGGCATCCATATTGCTATTAATTCTCCCACTTTAGGGGAGTTTTTACGGGGTTGTAGATGACATTCTGGCTCAATATATAGTGTTAATTCATCCTTATTAACAGCCATACTGCCATCAGGTTCAATTCTCAAAATCTGCCAATTGGGTTCATAATGTCCTGTGCCATGATTGCTATGATGTAGTTGTTCATAGAAATTTTCATCCACACCCAAACTATTATTTTCAATCAGATTTAGATGAGATTGGCAACTATTATTATTATTTGCAGCTAAGACTGTTTGTAATGAACCATTGTAATAAATACCATAGAGAAAATTTCTCAGCAGGATGTTCAAATACTTCTGTTTTAAAGAAGGTGAGTTTTGTTGAAACCTATTTGCTATGTTAGCGGGTAAAGCAAAAGGTTGATAATTCGGATGGTAGATACAAAAATTAGGTTCGATTTGAATATTACTGGCAATATCGAATAGTGAATTTAGGATTTGATTGGTAGAATCATCCAACATTAATTTGTTTTGCACCTCAAACTTTAGAAGAATATCTTAACAACCGCGTAGACGAGTTTTTTGGTAATAAAGAGGGATTAATTGTTGTTCCTTATGAGGTTGAGGAAGTTTTTGCAATGTGGGGACAGATTGAAAAATTTCTGATTCGGAAATCCCAAAAATAGTTAATACTGATTGCTCAGGCATAGTCAAAAGACTTTTAGCAACTTCCAACATACACAAGTTACTATTATCAAAAGATTTTTGGCATTCAATTCTGTTTTGAATTTGTTGAATTAATGCCAAACCAGCAAACTTAATTACTCGGACAATGAAATCCCGATAATATTCTAAAATCATGGGGAAAGCATCAAGATAAGCCCGCATTAAAGCTAGAATTGAAGGTTGTAGTACATCTAAAGGAATCATGGCTAAATTTAAAGATTCTTCTAACTCTAATGTCGGATCTACAATCAAACTAGAAAGCCAAATTTTTAAATAACTTGCTAGAAGAGTTCCTAAATCAAAAGCTGGATCTCCCCAACCGCAAGCTTCCCAATCAATCAATTTTATCAAGCAATTATCTAGCTGTTTCCATCGAGAATGAACTAAAATATTACTTAAATGTAAATCGTTGTGAGTTAAACAAGATGGTTTCCACTCATAAGCTAAGTCAGCAATAGCCGATTCTAAACTTTCGTAACGCTGATAAAGGAGATGGAATTGTAGCGCCTCAGTGGGAATTGTCCCAAATGTGTCTGGATTTATTGATGGGATACCTTGGGCAGGATTGTAAAAATTGTAGCGGAACTGCCCTGCGGGTGCAGTGGACATAAAATCACGATACTCACGTTTATTAAACGTGGCTCGGTGTAATCCTGCTAACGTAGTACCAATCGCGCTGGCTATCTCTGTGGTAAAAATACTATTGTGTTGATAAAGTTTTCCTAGCTCCACATATTCGCTTAAGTAACTCCGCACAACGATAGAATTTTCTGCATCAAAGTGTAGCAATGATGATGAGATCGCACCAATATTACCAATTACTGGAAATTGCTGTAATAACTGGTGAAATAGCCACTCATTAAAGAGTTCATGAGAACTTTGATCATTATTAATGTTACGTTCTTGTTTGATCAGCAGTTGGCGATTATCTGCCAGTATTACCAATAAATTCTCATTTTTCTGGCTATTCTTTGGCAATACAGATTTATATGCAGCGCCATCTTCCGCGCTACACAGTCCTGCATTGAGCAGATACTGGATAACATTTTGAGAAGATAGGGGTGACAACATGAATTATTTCCTAGTTATTTAAATGGCTAAAGAATTACCGCAGTCAATTTGAAGTGGCTGTAGCAGTTCTTGAGTTAATGGTAAAAAATTTACGAAACATTGCTACTATCTACTAATACCCCATTTGTGTTAGAAAGACCTGCCAAAATGGCAATATTAGCTATTTTTTTACTTGTAAGTCTACGAAAGAAACTATAAAATCTTTACAATATCTGTAGTAGAGCTTTGCACCTTGAATAAAACATTACTGTTGCAGAAGTAATTGGTAGTATATATCTATCGAAAACAAGAGTTACTTACAATAGGTAGTAATTCATGTTTCCAGTATATATGTTAGCAATTTATCCTCATTATAATCAGTATTGGTTGACTATTACCCTTAATATTTTCTAGTCTAATATATAAATGGCTACACTTGTATTCCTGTAGGCACAAGTTTTATATGATTATCTACTAGTACCGCTTTCTCGGAATTAAAAATTAACAATTAAAAATTAAAAAAGCAGATTGTATAAGCTTTTCAAGGATTTTTAATTGTTATCTTACTTACGCCGTATTGTACTAGTCTCATAACTCACGCTTGTTTGACCCGAATCAGGCAAGATAAAAGTCACGATTATGCTTAAATTCATGGTGAGAGATAATTTACCCAGTTGATTGATGGATCATCTAGCAATGCTTACGGCCAATACTACGTCTTATACAGCAGTTCAATTTTTACAACGCCAAGCTGCCTCTCTTTTACTGTACCAGTCTGTCCTAGAAAGCGATGTGGGCAGAGCGTTTTTGAATTTATTACAAACTATCCGTTACACCGATGGAGATGGGCAGAATTGCCTCCAAGCCTACGGTATTTATTTTCAAGCTTTAGCTAGTAGTCATCATACCTGGGAAGAATATCTGATTAAGCAAATTCTGACTGCGGATACTCCTTTTAGCAAATTGGCACAACAGCAGGAATTGAGGAAATTACCCTCAGCTTTAGTAGTTGCTGTGCAACATGACTTACAAATATTACAAAGTTTATATGAATGTAACAGTGCAGTTTTAAGCGAGTGGGTACAAATGGCGACTCATTTACCTATTTCCCCGGTTGTTTGGTATCGAGAACCTGAATCTGTAAGCATAGAAATGGGTTTAATGGCATCTCTTCCTGAGTTAGAAAATTGGGGTGATGCTGTGGCAGATTTAGCCGCTTATTATCGGCAATATGGAATTGGTTTATTTGCTAAATATAAGGCTTTTCGTTGGCAAAATGGGCAATTAGTTGGCATTGCTAATGCTGATTCTGTACAACTGTCTACATTGGTGGGTTACGAGTGGCAAAAAGATGCTTTAGTGAAAAACACAGAGTTTTTATTATTAGGAAAAACTGCATTGCACGTATTACTTTATGGTAGTCGTGGTTCGGGTAAATCTTCTTTAGTTAAAGCTTTGTTAAATGAGTATAGTCAGAGAAACCTGCGTTTAATAGAAGTATCTAAGTTAGAACTGCCGGATTTACCGAAAATTGTCGAATTGTTGCGAGGTGTTCCCCAGAAATTTATTATTTTTGTAGATGATCTTTCCTTTGAAGAAGATGATGATAGTTTTAAAGCTATGAAAGTTGTTTTAGAAGGCAATGTTACTGCTAGACCAGAAAATGTGGTTGTATATGCGACTTCTAATCGTCGGCACTTAATTCGGGAATATTTTAGTGATAGACCAGCCCCCAAGGATCACAATGAAGTTCATGGGTGGGATAAAATGCAAGAAAAGTTGTCTTTTAGCGATCGCTTTGGTCTAACATTAACCTTTGAAGCCGCAGATCAAAAAACCTATTTACAAATAGTCCAGCATCTAGCAGCAAACATCAATATTCCTGCCGAAGATTTAGAATTCAAAGCTTTACAATGGGCAACTCGTCATAACGGCCGTTCTGGCAGAACGGCAAGGCAGTTTATTGACTTTTTAAAAGCAGATTTAGCTATATTTGGTGAAAATAAAAATCCTTCTCTAGAGTCATGATCAAAACTAATGATCAAAGTATGAACTTGAATTAAGATCCAAAATTTACGGTAAAAGCTATATAGCACTTTTTCTTTTTTCTTCCTGCGGACTCCTGCTACGTTATGTAACATAACCCTAATGGATAACTGTATATTTACCAATGAAAATGTGAGGAATAATGATGTTAATTACTAATAATCCTAACAACTTAAGTACAATAAAACCTCGTAAAGTCCAACCAACAATATTTAGTTATCAAGTCATCTTAGGTATAGCCGCTTTTAGTGTCAGTTTTGGTTTAAGTCTTGTTCCCAATTGGGACTTTTCTAAAGCTTTTCTCACTGGGATAATTACAGTTCTAGCTACTTATGCAGCCGCATTTCTTGTTGATAAACGGCGAAGAAATGATGAACTAAGGATGATTGGTTCTCTCCAACGACGAATTAGGGATATAGAAGGATTAAAATCTCGCCTTGTCCGAGAAATTCAGCAATTAGAAGAATATAAAAATTTGTTGTATACAGAAACTCAGCAACTAGAACACCAAATTGGCGATTGTCGTAGTCAAAGAGATAGTCTACATCGAGATATAGGGATATTTGCCGCTCAAAAAAAGCAAATTGAAGCTGAAGTATATAATCTTAAAAATGAATTTCAACATTTAGAAAACAGTAATATAGAATTGAATAATAGTTGTAATAATCTGATTACGGAAAAGCGCAGATTAGAACTAAATTGTAATGCATCTCGCGCCGAACTCAACCAAATTGTCCCTTTACTTGATACAATCAGACAAGAAAAACAAGAACTAGAAAATGATGTAATTCTCTTAGAGAGACTCAAGCCACAATTAGAGGAAAAGCTTTATGAACTGAGAATTGAATTTCAAAATCAAGAACTGAAAATTACTAAACAAAATGATTTACTAGCACAGACAAACATAACTAAAAATAACCTGGAAAATATTCTCAATTCTTTACAAAACAAAACATTGGCACAAAAATCCGAAATTAATCAAATGGAAAATCAAATTTCTGTTTTACAAGAGGAACGAGATTTATTGCAAAATCAAGTTTGGGAATTACTCCAACAAATGGAAACAATTAGCCCTCAAACATTACCAGATAATGAAGAAAATCATTTAGAGTTATTTCCTTTTGATGAATTATTAGAACCACTAGATATAAAACATCATCACACAGACAATTTACCCACAGAGTGGCATAATTTTTTTAACCATCTTCCCGGCTATGAAATTCAAGTCATCAAAGCTATACTTGAGCAAGATAATCCTAAAGCTACGATTAACCAAATTGCTGAAGCCAATATTACTATGCCCAATGTTTTAATTGATGCTATCAATGAAATTGCTAATAATACTATTGGTGAGTTAATTATTGAAACGAATACTGAAATTCCCGAAATTCTTGAGGAACATCTATTAAATGTAAAAACCATGATTACTAAATATTCAGAAATCACTTAATAAAATTTTTTAGTCGCTTCGGGGCGCAGGTTGGTAATTGATGGGCGCAGGTTGGTAATTGATGGGCGCAGGTTGGTAATTGATGGGCGCAGGCCCTGCGCCCCTACGTTTTGTTATGCTGGTACATCAATCAAAATGTTACCTGCTTCCACTTTCAGGGGATAGGTTGGTAAGGTTTTTTCTGAGGAAACCATTGATAGCAACTTACCAACTACGGGTGGGAAGGGACACCAGGTTTTTACTTCCCCGTTACCCAAGTCAAATGCACTGCGGTGGAAGGGACAAACTATTGCCCCATTTTCGATTTTCCCTTTTTCCAAGGACATTTTCAAGTGAGGGCAGGTATTATCTACAGCATAAAGCTGATTTTCGTGGTTTAA
>JANMGZ010000354.1:0-4998 GCA_031374905.1 Dolichospermum sp. OTE_70_metabat_362_sub | reverse complement strand
CTAAACCATAAGCCCCAAAAAGTGAACCCAACATATCGTAAAATAAAGCCCAGGCAAAATATTCTTTACCTACCATTGCTAAAGTTATGGGATAACCCAGATTACCTGTATTACCTACCATTGCTGCTAGAATCAGACTACCTTGTGTTGTTAGTGGGGGGACTGACTGCTTGAAATAGGCTTGGGCTTTGATTCCTAACCAAGCTAACAATGCTCCCAAAAAGATGGCTAAGTGAGCTATTATCGGTGAGATCCAAATCTGTCCTGATAAATCTGTTTGTAGTAAAAAACCGATAATACTGATAGGTACTCCCACCCAATAGAGAAACTGACCTACGTAAGTAGAAGCATTGCTAGGTAATTTACGTCCCAGTATAAATCCGACTAGGATTAATCCCACTAACTTGATATATAGTTCTAAAAGATTTGTCAAAATTACACCTAGAAAAATTCAAAATTAAGAATTAAAAATTTAAAAAACTATTGACTCTTGCCTCTTGCTTTTTTTAACTATTAAACACAAATAGGAGCAAAAACTTGAATAAAGCTGGGTTTCCTAAAAAACCGCACAATTCATATCCTCTCTCTGGTGATGATATTCCAGCGGCTATACGCGATACGAATGATGCAGGAAGTAAGATAAAAATACAACCTGTGGTTTTAATTATAAGTGGATTGACAGGATTTTTCCTGTTGGCTGTTACCAGTGGTTTTTTGTTTTCTCTGACGACACCTAAGCCAACTGCTAATTCTGTAGTTGAACCGATTAGTTCTACACCTATGGCTACCAACGCCCCAAATAATTATAATACGGTATTAGGACATTTTCCCTATTCAGAAGCACCAGAATCAGAATTATCCCCAATTACGGGTGACAGTAGGATAAGAATGCGAAAATCTGCTGCTGTCAAGTTTCAAGCAATGGTACAAGCAGCGAGAAGTGCGGGTGTATCTTTAGTACCACTTTCTGGCTTTCGTTCTGTACAAGAGCAAAAGCAGTTATTTTTTGGTGTAAGCGCACAGCGTAATCAAACTCCAGCAGAACGAGCAGCCCTTAGCGCACCACCAAATCATAGTGAACATCATACAGGCTATGCGGTAGACATTGGCGATCGCACAGTCCCAGCCACTAATCTCCAAGCTAATTTTGATAATACCAAAGCTTATCAGTGGTTACAAGCCAATGCGGCTAAGTTTAGTTTTGAACTTTCCTTTCCTAAAAATAATCTTCAAGGTGTCAGTTATGAACCTTGGCATTGGCGTTTCGTAGGCGATACTGATAGTTTAGAAACATTTTATAAAGCCAAAAATATCAAACCTGTGCAAACACCATAATGATAGTCAGAGAATATCAACTATCTGACACTGAAGCAATTATGAAACTGTTTTATAATACAGTTCATCAAATAAATATTGATGATTATAAGTAGGTGAACAGAAAAATTTAAAGGTATATAACGGTATGTAAAGTTGTCTCAATGCGATGTACGGATTGAGTTTCAGCCATTTTACAAAACGCAATACTCCTCATTTTTATTTTGTTCACCTACTTACTCAAGAACAGGTAAATGCTTGGACTGGCGAAAGTATGGATTATGAATTTTGGCATCAAAGGTTAAAATCCAAGCTGCCTTTTATAGCCGAAAATCATGGTGAAATAGTTGGATTTGCAGAATTAGAAGCAAATGGACATATTGATTGTTTTTACTGTCATAGCCAATATCAAAGGCAGGGTATAGGTTCAAAACTCTTGACTCATATAGAAAATACGGCAAAATCTAGAGGAATTAAGCGGCTATATGCAGAAGTAAGTATTACCGCAAAACCATTTTTTCAACATTGGCAATTTACTATAGTCAGGGAGCAAGAAGTGGAACGTCGAGGCATAAAATTTAAAAATTATGTAATGGAAAAATATTTATAATTTCCGGTTTGACATGAGTTCAGATTTCATGTATTTATTTCTTCCTTTGCGCCTTTGCCCCTTTGCCTCTCTGCGCGAAATAAAATTAAATGTAATTAATCGGTGCAGTTTCCCCACACCGATTTGCATAATTTAACTCTAGTTTTCCGTGCCATATTCCTTACGCTAAGGCAGAAGCTTGGGGTTTGGCAAAAATCATTCTCCCAGCGGAGGTTTGTAAGGCGCTGGTAACTACTACTCGCAATTCACCACCGACATAACCTCTGCCTTCTTCAACTACTACCATTGTGCCATCATCTAAATAGCCAATTCCTTGAGTTGGTTCTTTTCCTTCTTTGAGAATTTTCAAATCCAGATTATCACCCGGTAAATAAGTTGGACGGACGGCATTTACTAAATCGTGAACATTCAAAACTGGGACTTTTTGTACACTGGCAACTTTGGACAAATTGTAATCATTAGTAAGTAATGTCCCATTAATTTCTTGAGCAAAACGGACTAATTTAGCATCAACAGTTGCAGTATCTTCATAGTCTACAGGATTGATTAAAATGCGTTCAGGATAAGTTTCTCGAAT
The DNA here is from genome assembly GCA_031374905.1 of Dolichospermum sp. OTE_70_metabat_362_sub. Classification (GTDB taxonomy): domain Bacteria; phylum Cyanobacteriota; class Cyanobacteriia; order Cyanobacteriales; family Nostocaceae; genus Dolichospermum. Next base: position 2,497 of record JANMGZ010000354.1, on the reverse strand, counting down.
GCGGTTGAGAATTTCTAATCCTCTTCTTCCCCTAACTCGTTTTTGGTCTTTACTCGCATCAGCTACCTGTTGTAATTCTTGTAAAACAAATTGGGGGACAAGAATTAATCCTTCTAGAAATCCCGTTTCTAGTAATGTTTCAATCCGCCCATCTATAATACAGCTAGTATCTAAAACCTTAGTATTGGCAGGTTTAAGAGTTCCTTCCACCACCATACTTTCTACCGTATTGGGGTTAATTAATCTTAACAAACCTCGTCCGTGAGTATCTGCTAAATTCATCCCTGTGACAGAGAGGATAATACTGCCAACAACGGCGACAAGAGGCTTAATAAAACCAAAATCCGGAGGAATGGGTAATAAAAATAGCGGGGCTAACATGAGATTGGCGAGTAATAGCCCAATTACTAAGCCAATGGCACGGGTGAGAATGACTTCTAGGGGCATTTCCCGAACTTGCGACTCTAGACGACGATATGTAGTCTGGAAACTCAGCCCGACTGCACCACCAATAATGGCAGCAAAGACGGCTAAAACTAAGCGTAAGGCATCTAAATTAGTGACTCCAGTTAGAGTACCTGGGGGGAGTAGATCGGTGCTGAAATAACCTATCCCCGCCGCTGCCAAGATAAATGAGAGAATAATAATGACATCCAGCATGGTTGTGTTGTGTTCCTACAACGATATTTATTTGATAGAGTAAAGTATGCTTGTTTGAGTCCTTTTTAGTGATGGAATCATCTTAGCTGTTCAGGCAGACAGAATATGCCAACATTATAACTAAAGGGTTTTTACTGCATATTATTTTTATTTTTAGGGAAAAAGGATAAAAAGTTGTAAATAAACTCCTCATTTTCATTATTTTTAACAGTCAGATTAAATTAAATTAACTATTTCTCAGAATGAGTCAACAAGATATTGGTTGGGGGATTCCCAGTTCTGCTTATGTGCATATTCCCTTTTGTCGGCGACGATGTTTTTATTGTGATTTTCCGGTATTTGTGGTGGGCGATAGCTCACGAGGTGAAAATTCTGGGACAATTGCCGAATATGTTGAAGTTTTATGTCAAGAAATCAGAATTGCACCAATTTATGGTCAACGTTTAGAAACAATTTTTTTTGGTGGTGGCACTCCTTCTCTATTATCAACAGCACAGTTGCAATCCATATTGACAACCTTAGAACAGCGATTTGGCATTGCCTCTAAGGTAGAAATTTCTATGGAAATGGATCCAGGGACGTTTGATTTCGCACATATCACTGGTTATCGCAACTTAGGGGTAAATCGTGTCAGTTTGGGTGTCCAAGCCTTCCAAGAAGAATTGTTAAAAACCGCTGGGCGATCGCATTCCCTTGTAGATATTTTTACAGCTATCGAGTTAATTCACAAAGTCGAGATTCCCGAATTTAGCTTAGACTTGATTTCTGGCTTACCGCATCAGTCCTTAGCACAATGGCAAGATTCCTTAACCCAAGCTGTAGCAGCCACACCAACTCACATTTCCATATATGACCTTACCATTGAACCGGGAACAGCCTTCAATCGTTATTACAAGCCAGGAGATCATCCTTTACCCACAGATGAAACCACAGTCAAAATGTATCAAATGGGTCAAAAAACCTTAACTGAAGCCGGGTACGAACATTACGAAATTTCCAACTATGCCCAACCAGGGCATCAATGCCAACATAATCGAGTTTATTGGCAAAATCGCCCTTATTATGGTTTTGGCATGGGTGCAGCCAGCTATATTCAAGGTAAACGCTTCACCCGTCCCCGCAAAACCCAAGAATATTATCAATGGTTAAAAAACGGTGCTGTGATTGATTGTGCTGTCACCCCACCAGCAGATGTTTTGTTAGAAACTTTAATGTTAGGTTTACGGTTAGCCGAAGGAATCAGTTTAAATTCCCTAGCCGCAAATTTTGGCAACCATCAAGTAGAGAAAATTCAAAGCTGTTTGCAACCATACTTTGTTCAAGGTTGGGTGAAGATTGTTGAGGATAGGTTGTGTTTTAGCGATCCTGATGGTTTTATATTTTCTAATGTGATGTTAGCGAAGTTCTTTGAAAAATTGGGATAGTGAGTATAATATTGATTCTTTGCTAGTCCTAGAATATAAAGCAAGTTTCAATTTTCCTATTGCTTCCTCAACGGTTTCAGCTTGACCATTAGTGCCAAGAATTTTTGTACAAATTGCCTGGGTATCCTCCTTCCGTTACTTTTTTAATGATGGCTATTAATTCTGCTTTAATATCCATTTTTATAGAACTCCAATATATTTTAAACTATGATTAGTTAAAATATCAGCGATCTGACAAGTCAGTGCTTGCGCGATTGTATTATAGGTTAAAATAGAAATTAAAAAGCCCCCTTGTTAAGGCAGGGCTGTTTCATTCCACAAGACGAAGAAGTTTGTCAATATCGTGAGAGATAAATCTTTGGGCAATTGTCATGGAAGTATAACCATTTCGACGAAGGATGTTGAGTGCAATA
>JANMGZ010000347.1:0-11203 GCA_031374905.1 Dolichospermum sp. OTE_70_metabat_362_sub | reverse complement strand
AATAACCAAGTCGATCCGCTTTGGTTGAATTTACTAACATCCGGTGTGGGAGCTTGTCTACCTCCACAGTCACAGCCATACATTGCTATGCCGATGTAGCCATGAGATAGGAGCTTGAGAGCTTTTTTACCTCCTTCAGTTAGTATTCGGGGTAATTTCGCGGTTTCTAACCATTCCCAGAAACTACCGTCTAAGGGAACTTCTACACCATAAGCATGAGAGATTTTTTCTCTAATAGTTTTAGGGATTGGGGGACGAAATAAGCGATCGCCATTTCCGGTTGGAGCCATGTATTTGTATGGTCTACCAGCGTCTTTGTCAACAATACTGACGATGCCCTGCCAAACTGTACCATCTTCATTTCTGAGAATGGCTGCAAACATTTTTGGCTTCATTTCTGGAGATTCTATCCCTGGTCCCCATTTCTTTGACCATGATTTCTTGTAGGGTTGCCAGTTCAGTAAATCGTGTATGGGTGTTGTTGCGTCTCCCCAAGGGTCGAACTCTACCTCACTGTAGAATTCAAGACATTCAGCGAATAATTCTGGAGCTATGCCACTACCGTTGATGAAGCTTTCTTTGATTAAAAGCTTAAATTCCTCTAATGTCTGACAGGAATTTTCTATTTCTATATCCAGAAAGTCTTGTGTTTGTTGCGTTTCAGGAGTTTCCGGTGGTATAATAGTTGTAATGTTTTTTGATGGATTGCCGGGAAAAGTTCCAATTTTCTCGGTTTTTTTTGTATCTCTCATTTTACTACCTCTGTCTAATGATGGATGTTGTTTTTTGTTTAAGCTCGTACCCAGTGGTCGACTTTGTGGTCAATAGTGGTCGATTGAGTGGTCGATTTGGTGGTCGATGAAATCCTTGTGGTGCAAGGATTGTGGTCGATGTGGTCAACTTTTCTCAAAACTCGCTCGAAAAAAATATTTTTTTCTTTGTTGATCAAAATGGGATGTCGTCTGGGTTAGGTAGGGTGAAATTTCATAACTGGTAATTGGTATTCTGGCTAAGGCAGATCAGTTGCAGCTAATTTGCCATGTTGTTTATTAACCCAATCAATGATTAAACCGAACGATGATGATGTCCTAAACTTTTTAGGGGATATTAAGGGCTGGGATTTGGCAGCGGGAAAAGCTAATGCGGTACTAGGGGAAATAGAACGTACCGCTGCTGAACATAGGGACGGGGGACAACTAGCAGCTATCCTGATTAGGGAGGGTGCTGATTGTGAGTATTTATCTGTTAATGGAGGCGGCTGGCGTAAGGGCAAACTGAAGTTGAAAATGGTGTTTGAGTTTATCCCAGATACTCATGACTCACCTTTGGATGATTTGCGCTGCGCTAATTAAAATTTCTTCTTTTTTATCACCCGCCCAACCCGGCGGGTTTTATTTTGAGGTATTAATTTGCAGGCTGTGTTCGCTTTTGTTACTGGCACACCGGAATAAGCACAAAAAAAAGGCGATCGCCTAAACGACCTCCTTAATGATGTCCATTCCCATTACCATTACTATTCTGTTGAGCTACTGCCAGATGATACAAATCACTTTTGATCTGGTTAGACTCTCTCAAAAATTCTTCTTCTTCTTGAAGATTCTCACCCAGCCGCGCCTTGAGCCGGGAGCGATGGGAATGTAAGTATTCTAAATGCTTCGCTTCTATGGCTTCGAGACGCTCTAAGATTTTCCCAGCAGTTGTGTCTCTGATGGGGGTAAATTTCCAAGAGATATTTTGCCCTTCACCACTAGGCGAATAAGTTCCGACCTGTCTAGTCCCATTGATTCGGCTGTTGATCGAAAATTCTCCCAGTCCTCCCGATCCATCCGAACAGTTGCCCGAATCTCGTTCGTTGTTGCTTTTGACATTTTCCACCATTGGTTATCTCTCTATATATTGTACGAACATTGTTAATTTCGTGCGAACAAATTTCATTGACAATCTTGTACGAACAATATAACATAGATTTATTGGTACGAACAACGAAAACCAATATTTTTTACAAGCTCCCTCCTGATCTTGGTGAAACGTCAACCCTTAGAGAGATGGCAGCCTCTAAATAAACGACCTGCTAGATGTTTCACCCACACAGGACACCCATATAAACCGGGGCAATTTTACGGGTTGGCTAAACCAGCGCAGCGCACCATGAAATCTTTATGGGGTATGCGTTTTACAGTTTGGCAAAATCCGCACCGAACGGGAAAGACCACCCACCAAAACCAGCGCGAGGGGTGGGGTTTTAGATCACAACTGAATATTTTGTATGTAGTAAGTTACCAGCCTTTTATACAAGAGTCCTGGCGATCACCTGATTAAAAAACGTAACCACTTACCTAATTTATGAAAGTAGAAACCTTGATCGCTCACCTGTCTGAATTACCCCCGGAAACAGAAATTCACTTTGAAGGCTACGATGACAGCGAAGAAGAAGAAATGCTCTCGCAAACTATCGCTGATTACTTTGAAGAGGGTTGCATCGGAGTTGCTACCAGTGAAATAACATGAACGACTTAATAATATTTCCTGGAGGCTTCTACCTAAAAATTGGACTTCTAGAAATACATTCAGATGCGGTGGGCTGTAGAGATATCCCCTTTGGATATTTTGAAGTCTACTTTGGAAACAAACCAATCATTGAATTATGAAATTAAAAGTTTCCAGTGATGGAGAAATTTATCTAAAAATAGGAGTATTGACAGCCGCTTTCAAAGGATGCCAAGACAAATATTTCTGTTTTCCGTTTGGCTACATATCCATTCTTTTCGGCTTTGAAACACAACCATAGAAATTAGATAAATGGACGAACAACAATCAATAGAGAGAGCAATTGGTGTGATTAGACGGAGTATATCCTCTGTGGAAATGAACATAGAGAAGGGCTATTACTCTCCAGATGGAATAGAAAAAGCCCAGCTAGATTTAGTCTCCCTGAGAGCATTACTTGAGTTCACCGAACGAAAACTTAACCCACCCTTTCGTGAAAGAATGCGAGAAACTTGGCTTGATTTAGTAGTCGTTTTTGACTACGCAGCGGTCAATTTGATATACCGTTACCTGTTGTTTTATATGGCAATTGGAGCGGTCTTGCTGGTAATTCTCGCTTACAAAATGCTTGTTAACTAAATTAGGAGAAATAAATGCAAACCAGAAAAAATGATTCAGTCTAATTGATTAAAGAATTAAACGGGACTGATTCTATTCAACTAAGAGACGAATTCGCGGATTAAATGAAACCAATGACAACAGAAAATAACTTTAGAGGAAGTGGACGATGAATAACTGGATTGTTTACACTTGTCCAACATTTAACCATCCTGTTCCATTCCGAATTATAACTAGATTTGGAACAGAGTCAGAAGCCCAAATGCACGCTCAAGGACTAAATCGTATTTGTAGAACAATGTCCTATAAAGTGCGATTCTTGAAACAAAATCAAGTATTGCGATAATTGACCAGCAACAATTTCACCATATCTGCATTCTACTTTCATGAATGCAGATATATCCTATTGGAGATAGCAGAGATGGAAATTAGTCAAGAAGTTTTAGATAACGCCGTTGAAATTTGGGACGGTATGAACGTTGAAAATATCGCTCCTTATATGCCCGCCAATGGGACTGAGGGTGATATTTTCGAGAGTCGTTGGTGTGAGAATTGTGAATTCGTTCCAGATGTAGAAATAGGCGAATGCTCCATCTTATGTAATGCTTGCTGTGGTATTCAACCTAAAGAATGGATTTATTACGATAACAAACCAATTTGTACAGCTTTTAAAAAGAGAAATAGTTAATGGTTGATATTAGCCAACGCCTTAAAGAAGCCAACGGAAGATTAAAGGCGAATTGTTTTGGGGTAAGTATTGAGCAAGTAGGAAATAAATTATATTTACGTGCAACTTTACCCCCAAAACCTTCCTCAATTAACACCAATCCCCATCAACAGAAAATTAGTATTGCTAATGCGAACAATGAAGGGGTAAAGGTTGCCGAACGTGAAGCCAAGAAACTTAGCTCCAAGCTTGATGAAAAAACTTTTGGTTGGGGTGATTACATTACAGAACAGCAAAAGCAGCCCGTAACAATTGGTGAATGGATCGCTGAATTTGAAAAAGACTACTTTGAAAGAAGGGAACGAACTTTTAAAACAGAAACAACATGGAAAGTTGAATATCGTACGGTGTTCAAAGTCTTACCAAGTAGTGAACCACTGGAAATAGAAACTTTAAAGCAGGCAATTCTAACCACTAAACCAGATACCAGAACTAGAAAAAGATTCTGCATGACACTGGGATTATTAGCTAAATTTGCTGACATCGAATTTAATCCCTCAAATTACTCAGGACACTACAGCCCCAAAAGTAGAAAACCACGCGATTTACCCAAAGATAAATTAATTTCTGAATGGTTTCTCAATATTGACAATCACAAGTGGCGATGGGTGTTTGGGATGTTAGCTACTTACGGTCTAAGAAATCATGAAGTATTTTTTCTTGATCTAGATGAGTTGCGTTCCGGCAATAAAGTTATTTCAGTTTTGGAGGGTAAGACAGGATTTAGGCAAGTGTGGCCTTTCCATCCTGAATGGTTTGAAGAATTTGATTTAGCCTCGGTTAAAATTCCGGAGATTGATCTAAATAGGACTAATTCTGCTATTGGCGGCACGGTCAGTCAGCATTTCCGCAGAAATCAAGAGCTACCATTCAAAGTCTACGATTTACGCCATTGATATGCCGTCCGAACCCTGGACTATGGAATAGATATTTCACTAGCAGCCCGTCAAATGGGGCATAGTCTAGCGGTTCACTCAACTATTTATCACACTTGGATAAACGCCCAATACCAACAACGTGCATTTGACTTGGCTATCCAAAAAAGCGATCGCCCCAAACCCCCAAAATCAAACAAGTAAAAATTTAAATTCTGAAAATTATAATTACCATCAAGTTACTTGGTGGTTTTTTCTATTGAAAAAGTGATGTAACTTAGTCTCTTAATCAATTGGTTGCGGGTTCGATTCCCTCGTCACCCATTAACGAAAATTTCTTCACCAGAAATATTCAAGCGAGTCCTAGAAAAATCTGCGGTCTGAAAAACGCAGATTGTCAAATTAACCAATAAAAACCGGGTAGCGTTAAAGTTCCCCGGTTTATTTGTGTAGGGGTATAGAAATACTATACCTATTATCCCCTAACTGTTATTGTGCTAAATTAAACTTTAGCAGCGGCTCTCATGACCAAATCGCCTTTAGCATACTTAGCAGCATAATCTTCTAAAGAAACTTGCTTAATCTTGCTTGCGTTACCAGCAGTACCGAACTGTACATAACGGTCAGCACAAACTTTTTGCATATACTTAATAGAAGGCTTGAGGAAGTGACGAGGATCGAATTCCTTGGGATTAGAAGCCAAAGCTTCACGCACAGCCGCAGTAATAGCCAAGCGGTTATCGGTGTCAATATTTACCTTACGAACACCACTCTTGATCCCTTTTTGAATTTCTTCCACAGGTACACCGTAGGTTTCAGGAATAGCACCACCATATTGGTTAATCAGTGCAATCAAATCTTCGGGTACAGAAGAAGAACCGTGCATTACCAAGTGAGTGTTAGGTAAACGGCGGTGAATTTCTTCAATGCGGCTAATAGCCAAAATTTCACCTGTAGGCTTACGAGTAAACTTGTAAGCACCGTGGCTAGTACCGATAGCAACAGCTAAAGCATCTACTTGAGTTGCTTCTACGAAGTCAACAGCTTCATCAGGGTCAGTTAACAGTTGAGAATGGTCTAGTGTACCTTCAAAACCATGACCATCTTCAGCTTCACCAGCACCAGTTTCTAGAGAACCTAAACAACCGAGTTCACCTTCAACACTGACACCCAAAGAGTGAGCAACGTTGACAACTTCACTGGTAACTTTAACGTTATATTCAAAGCTGGCAGGAGTCTTAGCATCAGCTTCCAAAGAACCATCCATCATCACACTGGTGAAGTTGTTCTTCATCGCCGAATAGCAGGTAGAAGGCGCATTACCATGATCTTGGTGCATGACAATGGGAATCTCTGGATAGGTTTCTACCGCAGCCAAAATCAGGTGGCGCAGAAAGTTTTCCCCAGCATAATTACGAGCGCCGCGAGAAGCTTGTAAAATTACAGGGCTATCTGTGTCAGCCGCAGCCTTCATGATTGCTTGAATCTGCTCTAAGTTGTTAACGTTAAAAGCAGGAATGCCGTAACCGTGTTCAGCAGCGTGATCCAAAAGCAACCGCATTGGGACAAGAGCCATATATATTCCTCCTAATTTGGGTATTTAGCTAGTCAGTTTAATAGAAGCGTAATCTTTATTTTAATGTAATTTTTACGCTGATCTTACGAGTTTTTTCAACTTATAGAAAATTATAACTAGTAGCGGGTGCTTATTTTGAAAAACTTTGGAGGCTGACATTTTCAAGCTCAATAATATTTATGTAAATTTGGAAACTAAGTATTAAATCGTACATTTACCTGGCGATCGCATTTTGCCGTAAATTAACTTTAAATCTATATGGCATCTATGATTCAATAATTACCCATAATCTTCTGACTGATTTTACTTTGTTTCATTAACTAGCCGTAAGACACTTTTATACAAAGGTTCAGCAACCCAAAATCCTGCTTTATTAATAAGATCATCTAACAGAGGTTTAACACTAGAAATGAAACCTTGACTTTTGGCTTCTACTAAAACTCCTAAAATTCCGGTATAATGGAGATTAAGTCTAGCAGCAATCATGCGGCCACGACGTTCATCAATTAAAACTTGTTCTGCTTTCATTTCTAAGGCTAAAACTATAGCCTCTGCTTCTCCAGGATCAAGTTCACTGCTAAGTGCTTTAAGCATCGTCCTATCTTCAATTGCACGGATTTGAATCCAAGTAAAAGTTTGTACTTCCTTTGCACCCGCTACAGGAAAATCAGGATCAGTTAATTCTTGATAAACGGCTTCAGGAATTAGAACTGTTCCGTAAAGCTGTTGTAATAGGTGAAGCTGGTTAATAGCTGCAAGATTATTAATGGGTGAAGTATCGCTGACAACGATCACAGTCTACCCATCTCCCGCAAATTCTTGATATCTTGTTCAAAATCCTCTACTCCGTAATGAATAGGGATTTGATAACTTGCGAGTAAATGTTGAAATGCTATACGATTCATACCAGCAAAGCGACTAGCTTGAGCAAGAGTTAACTTTTCTTTTTGAAATAGCATAATCGCAATTTCTCGTTTCATTTCCTCTTCATTCATGCGAGTTGTGGTTAGTATTTCATTAGGAATAACTACACTCATATTTATCATCCTCTGAACCATTATTATTATAATTCATTGCAATCATTATAGCTGTATGCACTCGCATGAGATACAGTCATAAGCCCCCTCCTCACTTGCTTGTGGGGAGGGTGTTGGGGATGGGTTTCTTGTATTTCACTCAACCAATAACCGCTATAGTATAGGCAGTTGCATTTTATGTAATATTGCATTTTGCAGTAAATTAACTTTAAGCGATCGCATCTATGATTCAATACTTATATTAATTTGTCATTAATAATGCTATGTTAACTTCCTTAGATAATTTGCGCTTTATTAGCATAATTTACCCGTAAAGACAAGAAATAATCAGAAATATGTAAAAGCGTGGTTTCCGTATTTTCACTGTTTGTATAATCTTTGGTGTCAAGGAAAAGTCTACTGTAGTGGATTTAATCAGGTGCGGAGTAAAAACCGATGGATTCTCAAACGCTGAAGCCGAATGTCCAAGATTTGCAAAGTGATGTTATTGACCTATTAGAGCAAATCTGTTTGTTGATGAACCGCGCTAGTACAGCACTGAGTTCTGATGTCTCTAGTCAAAAATATGCTGAATTTGAGCAGCAAGTTAACCAAGAAGTTGAGAAAGTCAAGAATCTTGAGTTAAGAATGGCAATTATTACAAGATATTAAGTAATAAGTTATTACATTTAGGAGTATATAAACATGAGTCAATATCAAGAAAAAAAACAAAAGTAACTAACTTAATGTTTGCTGGAGTTGGTGGTGGATTGTTAATTTTCGTAATCGGATTGTTAGCAAAATCTACTAATATTTCTGTATTAGGAATTATTGGTAGTGCTACATCTGGTGGTGTGGGACGTGTGGGACAAATAATGATTCAAAATACCAAAAAGCTCCGAACAGATGAGGAAATTTTTGCAGAAAAAAGACAGGAATTAGAAAAAGCTATTTCTGAATCTCAAAATAGAGCTAATCACATATATCGGCTTGACTATTTTGATATTGACCGCAATAAACCTGATTTTATAAATTTTAATGCTTATGGTTTTACATTTAGTGATGGAATTACAAAAGCAAGTGAATTTCAGATTATTGAGAAAGAAAAAATTTACAATACTCGGACTATTAAGGAAGTTTCACGGACTACAAAAACCAAAGTATATTATAAAGAAAAACAAGAGAAATATATAGATAAAGTCAGATTTGAAATACATTACAACCAGGAAGAAGTGGAGACATTCTTGGGAAAATTCCTTACTCAATAGATAATTTAAATCATGCTTCAGGAGCAAAAACAAAACAGAATCAACAATTTATGCCAATTATCACTACTCAAAAAGAAATAGATGCTTATAACGTTGTTAAGAGAATTTTAGAAAAAGAAGGACTTGATCCTAATCAATTAGAAATAACTGACTCTGTGGAATACTGTGATATTCATGTGCGAAATCAACCACAGGCAATAGTGGTCAGATTATATTTTAATGACGAAAATAATCTTGCTTTTTCAATTCCTCAGTCCAATGGATATGAAGAGCATTTTCAAATTAATACACTCAGAGGAATATCTTCTAAAAAAGACCTCATTATTTCTCACTTTCAGGCACTAATTCAAAAAATAGGAGGTGTAAATATTGTTAAATCTACTTCTCCACATTCAAATATTAATCAAAATTCAGGACAGATAGATGATTTGCAGCGTCGTGAAATATTTCCAATTATTGCAGCAGCTATTCAAGATAGGTTTGGAAATGAATTTGAAATTATTAACCTTAGTTTTGAGGAAACAACCAACAAATTTTATGGACAATTTGTGGGATTAGGATTACAAACTGGACGTATCTTTAATTTTAATCTTTATTGCTGAATTAAGGTATGAAAATCAGACATTCTATTTCTCAAACTCTTACTCTCCGTGTCTCTGCGCCTCTGCGTGAGAAAAGTCATACATTCATTCACCAACGCCAAAAAACAATATAGAGTGGGCAATGCCCACCCTACAGTATTATTCCATCACCTGTGCAGACTTCTGTTTATCCAACTTGAGCATTAATACACCCAAAGGAGGTAAACACAAATCTAAAGAATAAGGACGATTATGCAAAGACCAATCATCAGTCCACTTACCACCTAAATTGCCCATATTACTACCGCCATACTGACGAGCATCACTATTGAACAACTCAGCATAAAAACCCTGTTCGGGAACACCAATGCGATAGTGAGAATAGGGTTGAGGTGTAAAATTGCAAACCACAATCATAAAATCGTCAGAATTTTTGTCACGACGGACAAAAGAAACCACACTATGGCGGTTATCAGTACAGTCAATCCACTCAAACCCTGCTTGGTCAAAATCTTGAGTGTATAAAGCTGGTTCAGAACGGTAAAAATGGTTAAGAGACTGGAAAAAATCCTTCAACTGTCGGTGTGGTTCAAACTGTAAAAGATGCCATTCCAAATCAGCCCAAGCATTCCACTCACTCCACTGGCCAAATTCCATGCTCATAAACATGGTTTTCTTGCCGGGGTGAGCGAACATATCAGCAAATAAACAACGAATATTAGCTAACTTCTGCCATTCATCACCGGGCATTTTGCCGATAATATTACTCTTACCATGGACGATTTCATCATGGGACAGAGCTAACATGAAGTTCTCGCTGTGGTTATACCACATACTAAAGGTAATATTATTTTGATGGAACTGGCGAAACCAAGGGTCCATGCTGAAGTAATCCAGCATATCGTGCATCCAGCCCATATTCCATTTTAAGTTAAAGCCCAATCCGCCTGTATAAGTAGGCCAAGAAACCATTGGCCAGGATGTGGACTCTTCCGCAATAGAAAGCACACCAGGATAATAACCAAACAGCAAGCTGTTAACTTGACGTAAAAAATCCGCAGCTTCTAAATTTTCTCGACCACCGTATTCATTAGGCAACCATTCTCCTGGTTCTCGGCAATAGTCAAGGTAAAGCATAGAAGCAACCGCATCAACGCGAATGCCGTCAATGTGGTATTTATCAAACCAGAACAGAGCATTAGCTACCAAGAAATTACGGACTTCATGGCGATTGTAGTTAAATACTAAAGTCCCCCATTCCTTATGTTCACCTTTGCGGGAATCAGAGTGTTCATACAAGTGACTACCATCAAAGAAGGCTAAACCATGACCATCTTTGGGGAAGTGACCGGGAACCCAGTCTACAATTACGCCAATACCATTTTTATGGCATTCGTCCACAAAATACATGAAGTCTTCGGGAGTCCCAAAGCGCGACGTAGGCGCGAAGTAACCAGTTACTTGATAACCCCAAGAACCATCAAAGGGATGTTCGGCAATTGGTAAAAGTTCTAAATGGGTATATCCTAATTTCTTAACGTAGGGAATGAGTTTATCTGCTAGTTCCCGGTAAGTCAGAAACCGAGCGCCGGGTTTTAGTTCAGAAACGACAACTACAGCTTCAGTTTCCCCATTGGGTAATTTGGCAGGTTCAGCACTAGTAGTGTGTAACCAAGAGCCTAAATGCACTTCATAAACGGAGATAGGTTGGCTCAAAGGGTCACTGTGTCGCCGCTTTTCCATCCAGTCTTCGTCTTTCCAGGTGTAGGAATTTAAGTCAGTAACAATAGATGCTGTTTTTGGCCGGGGTTCTTGTTGAAAACCGTAAGGATCAGATTTTTCGTAAATATGTCCTTCAAAATTTTTGATTTCATATTTGTAATGTTCTCCTACACCGATTTCGGGAATAAATAATTCCCAAACTCCTGTATGTCCTTTCCGCATTTGGTGTTTGCGGCCATCCCACAGGTTAAAATCTCCCAATAAGGAAACGTTGCGGGCATTGGGGGCCCAAACAGCAAAATAAACGCCTTTGATCCCATCTACTGTTGTGGG
>JANMGZ010000324.1:0-19550 GCA_031374905.1 Dolichospermum sp. OTE_70_metabat_362_sub | reverse complement strand
GTGATAGCTTAATTAATTTAAGTCGCCAGAGAGGATAAGCTGTTAAATCAAAAGGTTCTTCACTAATTTCTTTTTGTAATTGACTAACAACTATTTGACGCTCATTTACCGATAAACTTTGTAAGTTTACGATAGGCAATTCTATTTTTTCTGGTTGGTGAATATATTGTATACTTTCACCATTTAAAGTGCTAAATACTGCTCTTAAATTTTCATGCCGTTCTACTATCTTTATCCAACTTTCTGATAAAGCTATCGTATCCAATTCTCCTTCTAATTGATAGGAATTATGAATATTATAAGCATTGTTATGAGGTTTTAATTGCCATAAAAACCATAAACCTTTTTGATTAGAGGAAAGAGGTATATTATTGGTTCGAGAAATAGATTTAATTTTATCCTTTATCAATTGTATCTCTAAATTAGAATTAGATTCTATCCATGCAGATAAATATTCTATTGTAGGTGTTGCAAAAAACTGACGAAAACTTAAATTAACTTTTAAATTTTGCGTAATTCTAGAAATCACCTGGATAGCTAATAAAGAATGTCCTCCTAATTCAAAGAAGTTATCTTTAATGCCAATAGAATGCACACCTAAGACTTGTTCCCAAATTTTTGCTAATTGCAGTTCTAATTCATTACGGGGCGCAACAAATGTTACTTCTAGCTCTTGTTTAACATCCTCTGGTGCTGGTAAAGCCCGCCGGTCTATTTTACCTGTGGGGGTGAGAGGAAAAGCCGGGAGGATGAGGAACGTAGAAGGCACCATGTATTCAGGTAACTTCTCTTGTAAATACTTTCTGAGTTCTTTAATAGAAACCGTTTGGCTACTTTCCTCATTTACAACTAATTTCGCAACAATATAGGCAACAAGTCGCTGATCACCGGATACATCCCTACCCATGACTATAGTTTGCTTAACGCCAGGATAAAGGGCAATAATAGATTCAATTTCTCCTAGTTCAACACGCTGTCCTCTAATCTTGACTTGGTAATCAGAACGACCTACAAATTTTATAGTTCCATTCGGTAAAAGTCGGACTAAATCTCCACCTTTGTATAATCGTGATTTTGGATCATTACTAAAAGGATTAGGAATAAATTTCTCTTCTGTTAAATCTGGATGATTAAAATAAGAACGGGCTAGGCTGTTACCTGATATGTAAAGTTCCCCAATTTCACCTACTGTTACAGGGGATTGATGTTCATCGAGTACATAAATTTCTGTATTAGCAATTGGTCGTCCAATAGGAACAATTTTTATCTCATCTTCGTATTCATCTGGAATTGGATAAACACAGACTATTCCTGTAGTTTCTGTCTGACCATACATATTGATAAACTCAATATCTTGATTAAATTCCAATCGCCATTTTCTAGGTATGTCAGTTAATAATGGTTCACTAGCGGAGACAATTAACCGCAATTGATTATCTAAAATAGTGTTTCTTTTTTCTGTTCCTAATTGTTCTAATAATTCCGTACAACTGCGCCAATAAGAGGGTACAAGGTCTATAACGGTGACTCCACTTTGTTTAATTAATTCAAATAAGGTTAATGGGGATTGAATTTCTTCAGTAGCTGCTATGAAAACTGTAGCTCCTTGAGATAAAGGAACCATTAGCTGTCGCACAGATGAAGAGAAGGAAAATGATGCTGTATGGAGATAAGTATCTTTACTGTTCAGATTAAATGCTTGACTCATGGACTGAACATAGTTAGAGATATTGCCATGAGGTATTTCCACACCTTTAGGTTTACCAGTAGAACCAGAGGTAAAAATTAAATATGCCAGATTTTCTAATGTTGTCTCACTGATAGGATTTTCTTGACTTTCCTGAGCAATATCTTCCCATGCTTGATCAATACAAACTATTTCTGCATCTAATTGAGGCAGTTCTTTAACTAGATGTTCTTGAGTTAATAATATTGATAATTGGGTTTCTGCAACGATAAAAGCAATACGTTCTTGAGGATATTTCGGATCTAAAGGTACATAAGATCCCCCGGCTTTGAGAATACCTAAAATACCAATGACCATATCTAGGGAACGCCCCATGTATAAACCAATTAATTTCTCTGGTTTTACACCTTTTGCCTGTAAGTAATGAGCAAGTTGATTAGCGCGAGTGTTTAGTTCTCCATAGGTAAGTGTTTGGTTTTTATAAATTAATGCTATGTCTTCGGGTGTTCTTTCTGCTCGTTCTGCAAATAATTTATGAAAACATTTGTCTAGAAAATAATTATTCTGATGAAGGTTAAAATCTTGTAATTGCTGATTTTTTATATCACCAATATTTTCTAAATCACTAATAGCCTTTTCAGGAAAAATTAATATATTTTCTATTAATCTTTCTAAGTGTTTTTGGCAAATGTTAATTTGTGCTTGTGTCAATAAATTCCCATCATAATGTATTATTAATTGCAAACCATCTGTAGTTAATAATCCAGCTAGTTTGAGCTTGAATTTATCTACATAGCTATAAACTTGAGCTAGGGAAAATTTTGTCTCATTATTTTGAGGAGTTGTATTAACTTCTGTAAATTCAAAAGTAAAGGGACAAAATACAGAATTGCTAAAAATTCTTTCCCAGTTAAAGGCATCTTGCCAATTTTGGCATAGTTTGGTAGATTTATTTACTTCGCTGAGAATTTCTGTAAATGTATGATTCTGGTTTAAAAGAAGGTGAATAGGTACGGTTTTATTAAATAATCCAATTGCTAACTCTAATTCTTCAAAGTTTCTACCATCACAATTATAGCCAATCACTAATTCACTTCTTTGTGTTAAAAGTCCTAATAAAATATGCCAACAAGTTAATAAAATTTGGCTAATATTAGTATTATGCTTGTTAGCAATATCTTCTATCTGTTGTTGTAATATTTTATCTACTTGCCAATTGATGAATTGAGGTTGAAAATTTGATTGATTACTTTGTCGGTTATGTAACTTTTCGCCAGGAATTTTGACTTTAAATACATTATCAATATTATATGGTTGCCAATAGGCTTTAATATTTGCTAATTCTGGTTCTGATTCAGGAATGGATTGATTTTGGTATTCACAAAAATCAGCATATTGTAATATTTCATCCGCACTTTCTGTATCTATACCATGAATGTAATTATTGTAATGCTTGCTAATTTCTTGAAAGATGTTTTTTAAACTAACTGTATCCGCACACAAACTAGATAAGTTAATAATTAATATGTGTTCAACTACCGATAAATGAATAATTGAAATTTGATATAGTGGCGATTTTCCTAAGTCGAAATTTACTGAGTTAGCATTTTTTAGAAATTCAGAAACTTGTTGTGCTTGTACTTCTGAATCTAAATTAGTGAAATCTCGTTCTTCAATATATAAATTAACCACATCATTAATTACTTGTACAGGTAAATTCATGCCTGGTAAACAGGGAAATTCTGTACGTAGTATTTCATGGCACTGAATCACATTTTCTATGGCAGTTTTTAAAATAGCGATGTCTAGTTTTCCGTGAATATAAATAGAACAATGAGATATATATCGTGAATTAGGATTATTTAATTGTAGCAAATACAAAGATTTTTGCTGAGAAGAAATTTGAAATCTATTGATAGCATTTTTCATTTTTGTATTTCCTGATTTGGCAATTTTTTGGTGATTCCATCTCTCAAGATATAGTGTTTTTATCAAGATGTAAAAATTACAGTATTTGGGGATATGCTAGGATAATCCTAAAAACCAGGATTACTAGATTGTTCAGCCATACCAACAACTACTTTCCGTGATCCTGTAAATGGGTTGCGTCCATGAGTGGCTAACATATTATCAAGCATAAGAATATCTCCTTCTTGCCAAGGAAAAGCTACCATTTCTTGTTCATATATTGCCCTTATTTCGTCCAAGAAAGATTCTTCTATTGGTGAACCATCTCCATAATAGGAATTACGAGGTAGTCCTGCTTCTCCAAGTGATTCTAATAATAATTCTTGAATTTGTGAAGGCAAGCTAGAAATATGAAATAAGTGAGCTTGGTTAAACCAAACCGTATCTCCTGTTTCTGGGTGAGTGGCTATTGCTTGACATATTTGTCTAGTTGTTAGACGATTATCTCCTTTCCATTCCCATTCAATTCCTCTTTGACGACAGATGTTTTCTACTTCCTCTTTATTATCGGTTTGGAAAACATTTTCCCAAGTTAAATCAAGTCCACCCCCATAGTTTCTCACATACATTACTTTTTTTTCGATAAATTTATTTTTTATTTTATTGGGAATACGTGCAAATACTCTGCGACCATCAGTAATGGGTGTTTCTCCTCCTGTTTCTGAAGCTGTGACACAAAAAAACCAAATTTTCATCGGCCAATTTCGAGAGTAGGCCATTTCATGATGTTGGGGAATACTTTGGTTGGCTGGGTATTCTGTGGAGGTGTAAATTTTACCGTTAACTTGACTACGAGGCGTAGAACGATAGGTATAATCTAGTAATTCACTAGATATGGAGGCAATAAATTCCTGAAAACTATCTATAGTTTTTACATTGCAATTACGAAAAAGTATGCCTCCATGTTTCACAAGTTGTTCTTTTAGCCAGTTTTGATTATTTTTAGCCCAGCTTATTAGATCTAATCCATCTATGGTGGGTGTTACTACTAAAGGTAAAGTATGATCAGATAATTGTTCAGTTTTTATCCATTGTTCGGATGTTGATGTTAATGGTTGTCTTTTGATTGTTCCTAACTTTTTGAGGCTGGGTTTTGCTGTTTCCATATTTTTGTTAGCTGATTTTATTTTTTTTGTTGTCAATTTATATGGGTTTATTAGTTGGTGGTTTTTACCACTCTTGAATAAAGATTTAATCCAACTTTAGTAAGCGCCTTCCTTATTCAAAACTACCTGTACAGTCTTCAACAAAATCTGAAAATCTAACCACAGAGACCAATTCTCAATGTATCTGAGGTCAAGTTTCATTACGTCTTCAAAGTCTAAAATGTTGGAACGTCCAGAAACTTGCCACATACCAGTCACACCAGGTAAAACTTCTTGACGAATAAAATGACGTTCAGAAAATTTATCTACATCTCTAGTAGGTAAAGGACGAGGACCAACTAAACTCATTTCTCCAACCACGACATTAAACAGTTGAGGTAACTCATCTAGGCTATAACGACGGAGAAATTTGCCTATACGAGTGATCCGAGGATCATCTTTGATTTTGAAAATAATACCATCTTTGACTTCATTTAAAGCCTCTAATTCTTTCTGCATCTTGTCTGCATCAGTTCTCATGGTACGGAATTTCCAAACTTTAAAGCTTTTTCCACGTAACCCTATACGAGTTTGTTGATAAAATACTGGACCTGGAGAGTCTAATCTAATAGCAATAGCAATGGCTAAATATACAGGAGAAGTAAAGATGAGAAATAAAGTTGCAAAGCAAATATCAAAAATACGCTTAGTCCAAAAATCTTTACCAATAATTAATGGACACATAAAACTTAAACAATTCATCCCTCCGACGTTGTTTATTTCTACATCTCGATAAATTGCTTTAACTTCTACAGGCAGAAGATGTATTGTAATTCCTGATGCTTGAAATAACCAACATAAAAACATTCTATTTTGAATAGCATCCCAAGAAACGAAAACTTCTGTAACTCCGAGTTTATTGAGTTTCTCTAAGGTTTTTTGCCGATTATTTCTATCTAGTGATTTAGCATTGTCACTTCCCGCAATAATATAACGGCTCTCTTTGTTAATAAAGCTAGAGACTTGTTCTTTGTCTTGGGGATCACAAATTATAAAAACTGGATTACAACCAATATTTTTTTTCTTTAGCAGATATTCGAGACTAATATTAGTTAATAATCTACCAGCACAAACTAAAAATGTACTGAGTAACCCAAAAAATATTATTGTTGACTGCGAAGTATCTTCAATTGGTTGATATAAAAAGCAATACATCAAGATTGCACAATGAGCAAAAAATAGTGTTTTAACAATATTCCCATAGTTATCATGTTTAGCTCCTGATTGATAATTACCTTGAAAATATAGTGCTGCTATTTGAATAAAAATAGCAATCATCATGGATGAATTGTCGTCCTGTCCAAACCAAGGCAATCTATATTCAGCTAATCTCCAACCGAGGGATAGAACAATAATATCTACGGAAAAAACTATGGCTAGTCGTAACAGCCATCCTCCTTTACGAATTGTAGCAAAGCTAGGTGCGCGCAAATCTAAATTTGCTTCATTCAAGCTATCGTTAAGTAAGTTTTGATTATTTATGGCAAGGTTTTTCATGATGTATATTAATTTCAACTATGTAAAGTTTGTAGAGTTATCTAAAATTGCCCGGAACAGGGAAAAACAAGGTTGAATAACCTTATTAGCTGGGGTTGTGAGCGATCGCTTGACTTCAGTATGCTGGTAATTTTGGTGTTTGAAATTATCTTGTGCAGTCATGTTTTTAGCAGATACCAAGATAACAAAAGCAACTATCAGCGAATAAAACATCCGATTAAAATATTTGACCGGATTATTGTTTACGATTCTAAAAAACACATTGTACTGAATGTATTTTTTTGGACTCAAAGTATTTACTTGATACTTGTCTTACTATTATTTTTTTTTGTTTCTTCTGTCAAGCATCCTATTTGTCCATCTTGTTCAGTGTATTTTTGCTAAGTTGTTTAATTAGGTTGTAAAAATTTTGCTGCAACATTTAATTAAATGAAATAATTTTTCTAAGTAAAAACATTGTCAGTATCTAAGAAAAAATAGTAAAAATATTGTACGTAAATTCGTTGTCAATGTTTAAGTAATCATACATTCATGAGTAAAACAAGGAAAATCATTATATTTTTTTCGATAGTTAAAAATGAATTTGCATAAAAATGTATTATTTAATACATAAATGACTCAGCTTTGCCATATTTGTAAAAATAGAAAAATTGTAGTATTTATGGCAATATTTTACTTGGTACATTCAATACATTTCGGACTAAATATACAAAATATGGATTGAAAAATTGTATTTTTTACATTAATCAAAATAAAAACCTTACACAATCTTCATATAAGATTCACATGAGTTTTAAGATATGGGAGAGGAATTTTTAAATTCAAAATAGCTAATTTTGCATGGTAAAAGTATTGTTTTGACATGGGTAATGGGATCAATTACACTACGATCACAAAATTTATAAAAGTATTTGAGTCAATGCAACCGACTCGCGTTATTGGTTTAATGAGTGGTACGTCTGTAGATGGTATAGATACCGCTTTAGTAGAAATTTCTGGTAGGGATTTGGATCTGAAGGTGGAATTACTAGCAGGGGAAACATATCCCTACCCTTCGCAACTCAGAGAACGCATTCTGGATATTGGGGCTGGTGCGGCTGTATCAATGGCAGAGTTAGCTGCAATAGATGATGCGATAGCGAGTGCGTTTGCTCAAGCTGCTCAACAGATTCAAATTGGTCATCAACGAGCCACTTTAATCGGTTCTCATGGTCAGACTGTTTACCATCGCCCACCCCGGGACGGAGGAGAACTAGGTTATAGTTTTCAACTAGGCAGAGGAGCATTGATCGCCCATCTAACGGGTATTTCCACTGTCAGTAATTTCCGAACAGACGATATTGCCGCTCATGGTCATGGTGCGCCCCTTGTTCCCAGAGTAGATGCTTATTTACTCAGTCATCCTCAGGAAAGACGTTGTATTCAAAATATCGGCGGCATTGGTAATGTAACTTATCTCCCAGCCCGTAGTGATGATTGGTTGTCGCAAATTCGCGGTTGGGATACAGGTCCAGGTAATAGCCTACTGGATTTAGCTGTCCAGCATTTTACAAATGGAGCTAAAAGCTATGATGAAAACGGCGATTGGGCAGCCAGTGGTACACCCTGTTATCCACTATTAGAACAATGGCTCAGTCATGAGTATTTCCACTTACCACCGCCTAAATCTACTGGACGGGAGTTATTTGGTGTCACCTACTTGCATGATTGTTTACAAGATGCCCAAGCCTATCAATTTAGCATATCGCCGGCAGATTTTTTAGCAACCATTACAGAACTAACAGCAGCTTCTATTGTTCATAGTTATGATACCTTTCTACCCATAAGGCCAAATAAAGTATTATTATGTGGTGGTGGAAGTCGCAATATTTACTTGAAAAATCGGTTAGAGTTATTGTTGGGGGAAGTACCAGTTTCAACCACGGATGAATTTGGTCTAAGTGCCGCATTTAAAGAAGCGATCGCATTCGCGGTTTTAGCATACTGGCGAAACTTATGTATTCCTGGTAACTTACCTGCGGTCACAGGAGCATCTCAGGAGATGCTTTTAGGAGAAATTCACCTTAATTATGGCTAATTAAGGCTATATTTTCCGCATTTTCTCTCAAAAAACCTAGAATAACAAGTATTTCTAAACTTCGACCGTAATGGATGAAAACAAGGGATTTAGCAGGTGGATCATACTTTTTTATTAGAGCCAGGACGTTGGGTTATACAAGGTAGTTGGTTAGAACGCAATTATCCACCAATTCCTTTAAAAGGTTTAACATTGGTTGTGTGGAACCGAGATAATTGGTTCTCAATGGCAACAAAGTTAATGTTTCCTAACAGCGATCTCCCCGAAATCTCTTTTCAGTATAAAGGACGACTACATGAAGGAGCGCGTCAGTACAATTTCTTACTCCAACATAATATCTTAGGACAGATAGAAGGTGAAGGCTGGATCTGTCCAGAAACAATTGTGCAACGTTATTGGGTACTGGGAGATCGTCAAAAACGTAGTGGTTTTGAAACCCTGCATCGCATGAATGATCATCACTACTACTTAACTAGCGGACTACTTGCTGGTCATATTTTAGAAAGTACAATGGAAGCTAATCTACAACGGCAACTCCAGTAATTATGCTCATTCATCAATGAAATGGATTATAAGCTTTAATTTTGATTCAGTAATTTTACTAAAGCGAATTGCTGATTAGTAAAAATGTATTAAATGCAAATTCACAAATTTTGCGTAAATATATGGGTAAGACTGAAAAGCTCGCGTAAATATACTCTAAAAACGAGATAATGATCTTAGAAAGTTTTGTCTAAATCTAGAAATTCAGAAAACCGACAAAACTATCCGCTGAATTGTTAAATATTAGAGTCGAATTTTCTATGTCAGACCCCAACATTGGTCGCTTACTCGGAAACCGTTACCAACTACAAGAGCTAATTGGCTCTGGAGCCATGGGACGAGTTTATCGTGCTAAGGATACGTTATTGGGAGGTGTTCCTGTGGCTGTCAAGTTTTTGACTTTATCAATTCAAAATGAAAGGATGCGGTTGCAAGAACGATTTGAACGGGAAGCCAAAACTTGCGCTTTACTGGGTCAAAAAAGCATCCATATTGTCCGAGTCATGGATTATGGTGTAGATGAAACATACTATGTAATGGAATACTTACAAGGACAAACATTAGGTAATATCATTCGCAAAAAAAATCTGAGTTTACCTAGATTTATCAGTATGTCCAAGCAAATTGGCATAGGATTACAGTGCGCTCATGATGGTATTCCTGTAGATGGAGAAATTTGTCCAATCATCCATCGTGATATTAAACCTGGCAATATAATGGTGGTTCAAGACTCCACTTTTGGAGAATTAGTTAAAGTTCTAGATTTTGGTATTGCTAAACTAATTCTATCAGATGGTGACCATACAAAGTTTTATTTAGGGACTTTGGCTTATTCTTCTCCTGAACAAATTGAAGGTAAAGAACTAGATAGTCGTTCTGATATCTACAGTTTTGGGATCATGATGTTTGAAATGCTCACGGGAACAATGCCCTTAGTGCCATCAACTAATACCTTTGGAGCATGGTATAAAGCCCACACCTTTGGAAAACCCCTTTCTTTTGCCGAAATTTCTCCTAATTTGTCAATACCCAAGCAATTGGAAGATGTAATTATGAGTTGTTTATGCAAAAAAACTAGTGAACGTCCTCAAAGTATCAATGAAATTATTAATATTCTTACTAGCATAGAACAGCAAAATGATCCCCACGACATCATCAAAGATTCTCCTGTTATTAGTAATAAACTTGTACACAAAAAGCCTGAAGAAACTTTTAAAACTAATTTCCCTCCAATTCCTGCACCGATAGCTCAAATAAAAAATGATTTGTGGATATCTCCCATTACTAATGAAAATACAGAAGTTGATCTAAAGAGATATTCAATTAATGATGATGCAGTGCAGCTTATTTCCTGGCCAAGCAATAAACCAATTGCGAATATTGTTTTTATTCAACCCATTTACCATGAGAAAAAGTTGTTGCCAGCATTATGGGTGATGTTACCCCAAGAGGAAATTCAAAAACGCTTAGTTTGTACCCGCTATAACCAATTTCTATTTATTCTTTCTCCCCATCCAGTAATATTATGGATTACTGTTATTTATACCCGTCAACATGGGGCTAAATGGTTGCCTTACTATTTGGATCTCCAAACTAGTTTCGGTCAAGAAATCACTCGCTTACTCCAAAATACTGGACAATATCGCTTATTATTCTTTACTAAAGAAACGCCTAATCCCTGCACACATATATTACCGTCGAAAATTGCTACTGCTCAACAGGAACGACTACAAGAATGGCTTATTTCTAGTCAGGTTTCGACCTTATCAACTAATCCTCAAATCAGTAAAAATCTATTGAAAACAGAATATGAAAAGATTAAACCCAAAATATTAGCTAAGTTAGAAACAATGGATACTGATACTCCATTTAATATTTCTGGTTGATCAGAAATTCCTTGTGCAGTAAATTACTTGGATAAGTCGGGTTTGCTAAATAAGTTTGGTTTTATCGTTCCCCCCCTGAAGTTAAATAGAGTCAAAAATAAATTTCGAGGATGTGCTATGCCTCTATCACTACTTCATTCGACAAAAATGGTAATAACTTGGTTTAATTAAGAAAAAGTGGTGTCACCAGAAAAATGATGATTTTGGCTCAAAGCTTAACTATTGATTCAGTTTTAGTAAACAACTGTATCCAGTTTACTACGTGGGGATTTTCCTCCCTCTTACTTGCGGAAATTGTCAGAGATGCTTATCATGCCTTGTGTCATCAGGTAACATGGTTAGCTAAATGGCACAATAAACATCATGCTGTTTATCGTCGGGATTTAACTTTAATTTCCCAAAAATCCTACGTAGATTCCCAGTTGTATCACGATATCGTCGAATCAGTTATACTGGTAATTATATTAACAGTAATTGCTTTACTAGCGCATCAATGGGGGTTATGGCTAGGTGTCGCTTATGGCGTAACTTTTTTATATGGTGCATCTCTGCGATATTTTCAAGGAACAATAGACACAGACTACAATCACTTACCCGGACCTTTAGACACAATTCCTTCGGTTATGTGGGTAAATAGAACCTATCATTGGCGACATCATTTCGATGATGTTAATGCTTACTACAGTGGGGTTTTTCCTCTAGTGGATAAAGTATTAGGAACAGGACTTTCTTTAAAGGGTAAAACCGTCGCTTTAACAGGTGCTTCTGGTGCATTAGGACAAGCATTAGCCGCAGAATTATTAAAGCATAACGCCAAAGTTGTAGCATTAACCACTAATCCTGAAAAAATCACAATTCAAGATCGTGTCAAAGTTGTAAAATGGGAATTGGGTAATGAAGCTCAACTACAAGAAAGTTTAAATAAAGTTGATATTCTCATTATCAATCATGGCATAAATGTTTATGGCGATCGCACTTCTGCCGCCATTCGTAATTCTTATCAAGTTAACACCTTTTCGGCTTTGGAATTGATAGATATTTTTTCCGCAACTGTCACAGGACCTCAAGACAAAGCCACCAAGGAAATTTGGGTAAATACCTCAGAAGCAGAAGTTTCTCCAGCTTTAAGTCCTTTGTATGAATTGAGCAAAAGAGCATTAGGGGATATTGTCACTCTCAAAAGATTAGATCAAGTTTGTGTAATTCGCAAATTAATTTTAGGCCCATTCAAAAGTCAATTAAATCCTTATGGTGTAATGTCAGCCTCACAAGTTGCAAAGGGAATTTTGTTTTTTGCTAAACGGGATTTTAGAAATATTATTGTCACAGTAAATCCTTTGACTTATTTACTGTTTCCCATTAAAGAATTTAGCACCTGGTTTTACTATCGCATTTTTAGTAAAAACGTAACAACCAAATAATTATAAAGACAAAGATAACTTTGCTAAATAAAATCTAAGAGTCTCTTTTCTCTGTGACTATGTGCTTCAATCCCACTCTTTTAAGGGTGGGTTTCTCGTGCCTCCTGAACCACCGATTATCAGACGCTAGATTGCACTTATGGGATATTTCAAAGTTTTCTACTGTTGTTTCTTATTGTGTCTCTTTTATATACATTTTAATCTTTCTTCGGACATCTGAGTTCAGGACAAAAGTATAAATTATTCTCATATCCCCAATCGGGTGTATTTGTGTTAATATATGTAAAACTAATACCTTGAGCGCAGATTCATGAGGAAGGTTTTAGTCCTTAACGCCTCTTACGAACCGCTCAACATCACTAGTTGGCGACGTGCCACCGTGTTGTTGATTAAAGGCAAAGCTGAACGCTTAGAATACAACGGTAAATTTCTTTACTCGGATTTTCCGATGCCGACCGTTATCCGGTTGCGCCACTATGTCCGCGTTCCTTACATGGAAATTCCTCTGACTCGGCGAAATATCCTGCATCGTGATAGCCATACTTGTCAATACTGTGGTCACACGGGAGACGGGTTAACTCTAGATCATGTGATGCCAAGATCACGAGGTGGAGGAGATACTTGGGAAAATATTGTCACTGCTTGTGTACGCTGCAATATCAAAAAAGGTTGTCGTACACCTCAAGAAGCGCGAATGCCTTTGCGTCATTTACCCCGTCAACCTCACAGCAGTCTCTACTTTGAGGTAACAAAGCACCTAAAAACTGGACTTCACCAGGAGTGGCAAAAGTATGTCATAGGTCTTTGACATTACATATAATTAACTACAAAAACTCATGACGAAGTTTTCCTGTGGACATAGCTGTTTGACTAACTAAAGTCAATAACAGTGACTACAAGTAGCACTTTATCTTGCGTTGGGTTAGTTATGATTACAGCTTATGGCAAGTTTCCCCTAAGCTGATATTTTTGTGTCCGCAGCTTCTGACGACCTTAATTTCTCGAATTGGCATTTCGTTAAAAAAAACGATATATGGATAGCTTTTGTTCTTAACTGATAATTTGTTACAATTATAAGTAAATGATTTGCCACTAGGAAATTGAGATCTGAATTTGCACACAGAATAATCAAACTAACACAAGTCAAATAAATATTCAAGATAATTATCAAATTTTTTTCATAAAAGTCTGCATATTTGTTTAGACCAAGCCACAAAAAATGAGGTTGTATGTACTCCCAGAGGTAACGCGTAGTTGACTTTCAGCATCTCTGTAGCACTTTAGGTGGATGTAATAGATCCTTGACTCATGCTATTGACAAAAAACAACCCATCCTAACAATGTGCCAAAACAATTAATTTTAGATTTTTGCCAAGTCTCATGTAGCTTTAGAAGCGCATTATGACTGGAATTATATCTGAATAGAAATACAATACCTTCCACGCTCAGAAATACAGTTACTTATGTACGTGAATTATCCAGCTTCTCAATTTGAGAGTTTATCATTGACCACAGATCCGCATCCAGAGGAAGTAGAAATAGAGAAAGAGCTAATTGAACTTCCACCTATAACCCGGACTTCTTTACCATCCTCTAATGGTGATGGAGGTATCTATTTAGTGCAACGTGGCAATTCTCTGGCATCTCAAAAATCAGAAGAGTTACAGAAAACGCTGCTTGCACATCGTCATGAACGTCAGTTAGTGATTTTACAGGATTTTCCTGATCCTGATGCTCTTTCTTGTGCTTGGTCTTACCAATTAATTGCCCAACAGTATGATATCAAGTGTGATATTGTTTACGCGGGAACTTTAAGCCATCAGGAAAATATTGCTTTAGTTAAGCTAACTAATTTACCTGCTCAACGCTGGACAATGCAAACTTTAAAAAATAAAGATTTGTCATCATATCAAGGGTTTGTCTTAATTGACAACCAGGGAACTACATCTCAATTATTACCAGCAATCCAACAAGCTGGGATTCCCCTGATAGTGCTGGTGGATCATCATAGTTTGCAAGGAGAACTCAAATCAGAATTTGTTGATGTTCGTCCTTATGTACGAGCTACAGCAACAATTTTTACTCAATACTTACAAGCAGGATTATTAACTTTAGATAACAGCATTAGCCAGCACGTTAAATGTGCTACAGCTTTAATGCACGGTCTGCGCTCAGATACAAATCGGTTAATGCAAGCTCAAGAAGAAGATTTTATGGCTGCTGGGTATTTGAGCAGATTTTATGATGCTCAGTTACTAAATGCTATTTTACAAGCAAATCGTTCAAAGCGGGTGATGGATGTGATCGAGCGATCGCTTAAAAACCGCATCGTTCAAAATAACTTTTCCATAGCTGGTGTTGGTTACTTGCGCTATGATGACCGGGATGCAATTCCCCAAGCTGCTGATTTTCTGGTTACGGAAGAAAATGTTCATACCGCAGTAGTTTATGGAATCGTTCATGATGAAGATGACGAACTAGAAGTGGTAATAGGTTCCCTCAGAACCACAAAACTTACCCTAGATCCTGATGAATTTATTAAAGAAGCCTTTGGACAAGATAGTGCTGGGCGATTTTTTGGGGGTGGAAGGACAGGTGCAGGAGGCTTTGAAATTCCCATGGGTTTCTTATCTGGTGGTAATGAAAATTCGGCTTATGCCAAAATCAAATGGGAAGTTTTTGACGCACAAATCAAACAGAAATTATTAAGATTGGTGAATCCTAGAGATAATCCAATTTAGTCTTAAATCGGATTAAAAGACTTGATTGATTGAGGGTTTAGCTGTTGCTTTACCCTTACAAATGAATTGGCTTTAAAGATATACTTAGGGTTTGAAGAGTAATGTTAGGAAGGCGCTGTAAGTTTGTTAATTTTACAACCGTGATTAACCTATCCGCTAACAGATGAACATAATTTGCTTTCCAGTTCAGTTTCCCGTTCTTGGGTAGCAATAATCGCTTGAGCAATCACACGCTGAATATCAACACCTACACTGTGCAGTTGTAGCCATTGTTGAGCTTCATTTCCTTCCCGGAGAATTTTTTGCAAGGGGGACAGAAAACAACTAAAACCCTGTTGTTTAGAGATACTCCAAACTTCTTGATAAATTTCTCCTATCCAATCTCTTACTAAAATGCTGCTACCATCTTGCCATCGCTGCAATCTCGCATCAAGACTGTGAGTTGCAGCAGCCATTTCATTTTTCATGGTTAAGGTAATTAATTCTTCAGGAGAAAACGGGCTTTGAGTTAAAGGATCAATATTAGGGTTGTCAATAATTTGGATTAACCGCGCTTCTAGTAAAGCAGTCATGGCTAATAAACCAATGGGATCTGTAACTAAGTCACAAATTCGCAGTTCTAAGCGATTTAGATCATAAGGACGGCGATCGCCATTTGGACGCACTGATACCCATAAATGTCGCACATTTTGCATTGTCCCAGCGGCTAACTGTTCATTTACCCATTGAATATGATCAGCATGACTAGCAAATAAGGGGACATAATTGGGGGTTTGGGGAAATAGTCCCCAACGCGTGGAATGATAAGCAGTAGTTTTACCATCCAGAAAAGGAGATGAAGCACTCATAGCTAAAAATAGAGGTGCTTCCATTCTGACAACCCGACAGGCACGCATTAATACCTCTGGGTCACTGATACCGATATTGATATGGACACTGGCAGTAACTACCTTTGTCCCATAGGTTTGTTCAATATAATCATGATAAGGATTTGTGGGGTCAGAACGCAAAAAGCGTTGGCTTTGCCCACCGGAGGCATCGCTCCCGTGCAAAGATAAGGTACTACCTGGGATTAAAGTGTAATTACCTAATCTTTGCA
The DNA here is from genome assembly GCA_031374905.1 of Dolichospermum sp. OTE_70_metabat_362_sub. Lineage (GTDB taxonomy): Bacteria > Cyanobacteriota > Cyanobacteriia > Cyanobacteriales > Nostocaceae > Dolichospermum. Next base: position 3,486 of record JANMGZ010000324.1, on the reverse strand, counting down.
GGTAATTCCGTAATTCTCTGCGAGGACGTAATAACCCACACAACAAATTTTCATAATTCATAGATGGCTCAGTTATGTACTCTACATTACGGCTATCTGGTTCACGCATGAACCCATCTAATTCCATCGTTATTTTGTCAGATAATCCTACAATTTCACCTTGAGGAGTACCAGTATACATCTCAATTTCAAAACCTTTTGATAAAACCATTTGCTTCTCCTTAGCTTTTTTAATGTTAATAAATTGTATCTAAATTAAACTAATTCTTGCATTTTTTAGGTGCATATAGCAATATTAAATTAGTTGTGATAGCCCGGTGTAACTTTTGTTGGGTTTACTTAGTAAATATACAAATCAGCATCTTTCGACTGGTTAGAGTTACAGAAATGACCATCCGATGAAATGACAAAAATTATCATCATCCTATAAATATTAAGATAGGACTTTTATTTAAATTTATAAATGGGTTTTAAGATAAAAACCTTGTGGTTCATGGATTTCAGTATCAGTCTATATTTAAAATATAAACCACATTTCTATATATAGTGATAAATTACATTTATGTTTATAAAAATTGATCTCTTTTATCTATTTTCAGTTTGGATATTAACTATCTCTACTTCTGTCCTATTTGAATAATGCCATTTAGCAAAATTAGAGATAATCAAAAAGTCAATAGTTTTAAATTGTTTATCAATAGCTGGTAAACTACATACTTTAGCACCAATATTTAAGTAAGCTTGAAAAATATTAGGAATTGATACATGATAATTTTCTGGATAACTTTGCAAAGTATCTATCAGATATTTGGCATGAGGACATACTAAAATATGAGGATGGATAAAATTATTTTGTTGTAAATAATTAAAAGTACAAGCAGCTTCCCGATGAGATTGTGTCAGTAAAGATGCACAGCCAAAAAAATATTGTTTTTTAGTCCAAATTAAATAATTAGCTAATCCTTGCCACAACAATAACAGAGTATAACTACTGCGGTAATTTTTAGCTATACAAGCACGTCCCACTTCAACAGAAGAGTGGAGAATTGCATCAGGAATACTGTGCAGATTAAATATATCAGCCGCATCAAATCCTAGATATTGAGCAGCCATTGTATAAGTTTGCATTCTATAAGTACCAATCGTTTCACCCGTATTTTTAGCAATTAGTAATAAATGATGACAAACTTCATCAAATTTATCTTGATCCATCTGAAAAATATTAGAATTAGGTAATCCCAAACCTAATTCGAGGTTAAATACTTCAAAACGCAATTTAAAAATAGATTCTAATTCTTCTGCATTCTTGGCTAACCGGAGAATATATTTATCAGTTTGCAAAGTGGGAAAATCACGAGGATGGAGTTGATAATTATTGTAGCGATAAGAAAGTTCCATCAGTTTTCCTAAATAAATTTGTGAAATATTCTACTAATATAGGAGATAAATTCCCGGCTTTTTTAATAAGTCGGGGATCTAGTTATTACATTTTTTATTATGAAGGTAATTGCTCAAAAAATATGGTGATAAGATACAAATTTACCCAATTCATACTTTTAATTGTCAATAAAAGTAGATATTAAAAAACCCCAAATATATTAAAATTGGGGGCGAAAATGAATTTACAATTACAGGCACATTCAGGTAAAAGCTTAGAAAAGATACATAAAAATCAATTGCGGTGATTATTGTTGTAGCGAACTCTTGTTCCAGCCCAAAGTAACTTCTCCCGCAATGTTTGATAATATGAATTATTTGCCCGTAATACAATAAACTTAGCGCGACAATCAGCCATTCGCACATCTACACGGTGTCCTGGCCAAATAGAAGTAGATAAAACACCATCCATCCAGAGTTTGGTACTTAAATCGTAATCCCCCAATGGCCAAATGCTGACCACAGAACCAGGAGGTAATACCAGAGGACGACTAGAAAGACTCATAGGACAAATGGGAGTGATGGTAATTGCTTCCATCCCATCGTGCATAATCGGTCCGTTGGCAGAAACAGTATAACCAGTAGAACCTGTAGGAGTAGAGATAATTAACCCATCTCCCACATATTGATCTACTATTTCACCATCAATTTCCATTTCCAGAATTGAGGTAATCATTCTGTCAGCAGAAGCGGGTTTGACACAAAACTCATTTAAAGCCAAATAACTTTCAGTTACGGGTTCTAAATTTGAGCCAGTTCCCTCATATACCGCTGCTTGTAACATCATGCGCCGTTGAATAGCATAACGGTCTTCTAACAGCCTGTCCCAAACTACTTCTGGATCTTGAAATTCGTCTACTGACTCCGTTAAAAACCCCAAATGGCCGCCTACATTCACTCCGAGAATGGGGATACCGGCTGGGGCTAAATGTCTGGCACTGGTTAAAACAGTACCATCACCACCAAGTACCAAAGCTAAATCAATGGGTTGATTAGCAGAGGCCAAAAAAACCGGATAGGGGTTATCTTTTGGCCCACTAGGTCCCATCAATACTTGACAATGACGATTTTCTAGTTGTTTAGCACAGAGTTCAGCCCAGCGTTTACTCTGGGCATCTCGCGCTTTATAAGCAATGATTACCTGCTTGAGTTGCACGCACTATTACCACTTCAGAAGATTAAACTGCTCCATATCAACGGTATCGCGGTTACGATAAATCGTGAGAACGATTGCTAAACCTACTGCCGCTTCTGCCGCTGCCACAGTAATCACGAAAACCGTGAACACCTGACCCTTAATTAAGGTTGAATCAAGGAAGTTGGAAAATGCCATTAAATTTAGATTAACGGCATTTAGCAATAACTCAATTGACATCAGTACCCGCACTGCGTTGCGACTGGTAATTAATCCATAAATACCAATGCAAAACAAAGCTGCGGCTAGTAATAAAAAGTATTGGAGTTGCATGATTGTCGGTTGTCAGTTGTCAGTTGTTCGTTGTCAATTGTCAATTGTCAATTGTCAATTGTCAATTATCTGAACTGCTACCAGTGGAGATGAGTTCTTTGGGGCGTTCTGGTAGGGTTAAAATTGTTTGCTGTAGATCAGAGATTGGTACTTGGTCGGGGATATATTCCCGACGTGCCAAAATAATTGCCCCTACCATCGCTATTAGCAACAGGACGGAAGCTAACTCAAAGGGTAGCAAAAAGTCGCTAAAGAAATGCTCACCAATGACAATGATGGAATTTTGACTAACTACGGGATTGGTAGTATAAGCCCAAGGTGTAGCTAATACCATTGTGCTTAAAAGAGCAAATAGTCCAAAACTGACTAAAGCTGTAAATACTTTCCGTAATCCCGCACTAGGCAATGGTGAAAAATCCTGTCTTTTGTTTACCAACATAATGGCAAACAGAATTAAAACGTTAATTGCACCAACATAAATGAGGATTTGTGCTGATGCGACAAAATCACCATTTAGCAATAGGTATATTCCCGCCATGCTGATAAATACTCCTCCCAGCAAAAAGGCGGAATAAACAATG